>DATKXE010000349.1:0-3790 GCA_035529195.1 Anaerolineales bacterium | reverse complement strand
TTTGTTTGGGAATCGATCAACAATGATCACGTATGAGAATTTATAAACCATTCTCCCTGCTCGCTTCACCGATAGATCATTGGAATATCGCTTTATAACCATTATTCAGTTTATAATGGATCGCTATTCAACACAGCATACATTAAATTATCCAATAAACCAGCTTGTCAACTTCGAAAGAGTTAGGAGCTTTGAAATGAACAGACTATTGAACGACAGCGCCCAACGTGCAATCGCTTATTTAGAGCATATTGAACAGCGCAAAGTCGCTCCAGATCCACAAGCAGTTAAAGCTCTCCAGGAATTGGATACTCCTTTACAAGATCAATCCAGCGATCCGCATGAAGTGTTGAGTATCCTGGACAAATATATATCTCCAGCAACATTGGCAACCACCAGCGGACGCTTTTTCGGTTATGTGATCGGCGGCTCGTACTCGGTAACTGTGGCAGCCAACTGGTTAGCCAGTGCCTGGGATCAGAATACGGGTCTCTATGAAGCGACACCTGGTACGGCTTATATCGAAGAACTCGCCCTCAACTGGTTGATTGAACTCTTTGATCTGCCTCCGGAAAGTGGGGGGGCTTTTGTGACTGGTGCAACCGTTGCGAACCTGTGCGGATTGGCTACCGGCAGGCACGTTGTGCTGGATCGTGCCGGTTGGGATGTTGAGGGGGATGGATTGTTTAACGCGCCACCGATAACCGTGATTATTGGCGCTGAAGCGCACCCTGTGCTCTTCAAATCTTTGGGTTTATTGGGACTAGGCCGCAACCGAGTGGTATGTTTGCCCACTGACAGCCAGGGACGGATGCGCGCGGACGAGCTGCCCGCCATTTCCGGTCCAACCATTGTCTGCCTGCAGGCCGGTAATCTCAATACCGGCGCTTTTGATCCATTCGAGGAGATTATCGATCGGGTGCATGCAGCTGGAGGATGGGTTCATGTGGATGGCGCATTCGGTTTATGGGCTGCAGTCTCCCCTTCCCACGCACATTTGACCGCCGGTGTCGAAAAAGCTGATTCACTGGCCACAGATGCCCATAAATATCTTAATGTACCCTACGATAGCGGGCTGGCGTTCGTTCGCAATCCAGAGGCACTGCGTTCCGCAATGGCGATCACCGCAGATTACCTTCCGACCGACTCTGCCAACCGCAATCCTTCCGATTACACGCCTGAGCTCTCTCGCCGTGCACGTGGGATCGAAGTCTGGGCTGTACTTAAATACCTTGGAAAGGATGGTGTTGCCAAACTGGTTGATGACACCTGCCGCCATGCTCGCCGGTTCGCAGAGGGTTTTTCCGCTGCAGGATATCAAATTCTGAATGAGGTGGTCCTCAACCAGGTCCTAGTTTCTTTCGGTGAACCACAGAAGACGCTGCAGATCATCAGCGATATCCAGGAGGATGGTACCTGCTGGATGGGCAGTACCAAATGGCAGGGGCATACTGCGATGCGCATCAGTGTCAGCTCCTGGGCAACAACAGATGAAGATGTCGAGAAAAGCCTGGCAGCCATCCTGAGGATCGCGAAAAAATATTAGGCAACAATATTGATGGGGCGCTTAAATTGAACTTGAAATAGTTTGTGAAGATTATCAGGAAGCGGCTTTCTACTTTATACGGAAAGCTTGGCATAAACCCAGATAATGAGCTGCTTGGATTGTGCCGTTTGCGCAATGTGGCAATACAAACCATCAAATCGATTGCCCAACGTCCATGGGAGAAGCGTCTTAAAACTTACAACACCTGCTACGAACCATTAGACCAAGATACGATTGATAAATCGCTAAAGTGGGTATTAGATTTGCCGCTAATCTTTTTGATCACCGCGGGGGATATGCAGCATCACCCAAAAATATTGGAGGCTGCCAAGCGTGTGGAGAAGCGCCGATCTGATAGTGAAATAAACGCCATCACTGATGAATTTGAAAATAGGCTGATTTCTTTTGAGTATAGATCTATTGTCATATATACATCAGGATGACCAGGATGCAAGGTATACGATTATCCATATCCTGAAAATCCCAATAGCAGTTTTATCCTCATTAAGATGTTTGACGACTTGGAAATCTAAATTACTTCTGCCCGGTGCATGTCTAAGGATTACTGGTCGGCAAGGATTACCAGAATTCATTCCCTAAACCAGGGCATCTGATTCGAATATTTCCTCAATTGATCGATTAAATATCTTGGCTAATTTAAATGCCAGAGGCAGGCTGGGATCATATTTTCCGGTTTCGATGGCATTGATCGTCTGCCTCGAGACACCAGCCTCTTGTGCCAAAGCAGCTTGCGACCAATTCCGTTCCGCTCTCAGCACTCTCAAGGTGTTCTTCATCTATATTTCCACATTGTCCACAATTTGCCGATCCCCCACAACAGCACCATCAACAGCGGAACAAACATCCAATTCACTTGCGGAATACCCACCTCAACCAGCAGTGCGTAGCTCAGGAAAATGATCACCGAGGCACCAAATGCGATCCCTATACCTTCCAGCTGGATTCTGCGCTGCAGTTCATCTAATTGGGCGATGGCTGAACCAATAGAGAAAACCAGCAAGGCTCCTGGAATGGAAGGCGCAATAGCCACCAATACTTGGTATGATTTTTCAAGCTCCTGATCCAGCAGCCATTGCGAGGCAAACAAGGTCACCAGGAAAAAGATCGCCGATAAGATGATCCGCCGCATGATATAGGGGGGATATTCCATCAAAGGCAGGGGAAATCTGACAAAGTATCCCAAAAGCGCGCCGCAGAGAATTCCGATCACGAGTCCCCAACCGCTGTCACCCAGGATCAAATCAATTCCTCCACCGACCACCAATCCTAATCCAGCGCCTAATGCAACTCTGCGCCTTCTGGTCGCAGCTGGATCTTGAACAGTTGTTTTCTTCATCTTACACCTCTTTATGTCAAGTTAGCTTTACATATATTGTAAAGCATCCTTTACTTATTGTCAAGCTAGCTATACGCTCGAAAGATTGCGTCCTTTGTGAGTGAGAAGCGAGTATCGTTCATCCGGTTACAACCCTAATTTGTCATACTCAAGTGGTCATGATTAAATAAAACAAGGGCGAGGAAATTCCTCGCCCTTGATGGTGGCATTGATAGGATTAGTCTAATCTTCGCTGAATGCTGCTTTGAGCTGGTTTTCCTCTTCTTGGGACAGACTCGTGGAGATGATCTCGAAATCCAGCTTTTTCATCTGCTCGGCTACCTTGTCAGTGGTAGCATCACTGGTCAGCAAGAAGAGTGCAGAAGTGCCTTCGGTGACTTTATCCTTGGTCTGCTTAATGAAGTTATCATCGATACCCAAATCAGCCAATGAGGCTCCAAATGCTCCATTCAAAGCACCAATGCCAGCTAAGCTGATCAGCTGCATGGTTTTGGGTTTCTTAGCGCCCTCTGGCAAGGTGACGATGGCCGCGTCCGGGAGTGTGATCAGCTGCTGTTTTTGCTAACTTTTCACCAGATCCAGCGCTTGCTCTGCTCCGCCGGTTGTTTCGAACTTGACTACGGACAAAGTTGCCTTTTACAATTTCTCCTTAAAATTAGTTAAAGTCAGGGACCTATCTGATCCCTGTTATCGATTGTTTCGTTTCGTTTAAGTTCTCGACCTTCCTCTGCATTTGCGGTTAAAGTTTTGGAAAGGCAGCGTTGGGATCGTCTTCGGGTGATTGATCTGTCCCAGGCTCTTGCTCACCCGAGACATAATCTTTGAAATCAGGTTTGATCAGGCCCAATTCAACTGCTGCTTCTTGGACTTCATCTGCCGCAATTCGA
>DATKXE010000348.1:0-3675 GCA_035529195.1 Anaerolineales bacterium | reverse complement strand
TTGATCCCAGCATCTGCCCATTGGTCTTTCAATACCACCGCCAGGTTCGGCCGGTTGCCGGTATCCGGTGTGTGCATTTCTAAATCAATCCCTTGTGGATATCCTGCTTCAGCCAGCAATTGGACAGCAGCCTCAACATCTCTCTCAGGTACTTGCAGGTCTCCCGCGAAGTATTGGCTGTACATGGGTCCGATTGGCGTATCCATTCCCTTGGCACCATAACCCTGCAAAACCAAATCAAAAATCGCCTGCCGATCGGTAGCCAGTCTGAGCGCCTGCATCAGGCGTGGGTCATTGCCTGGTGGACGATCCGCCCGTAAGCGGACGAGATCAAAGCTGTTTGTTGCAGCTTCCAGGGGTGTTAAACCGGGTTCATCCTTGATCGTGTTGAACAAGTCAGCGGAGAGCAGCATCACCAGGTCGACCTGACCACTACGCAGGGCTTCAACCTGGGCAGTTTGGTCATTGAAAAAGATGAATTCAATTTTCTCGAGTCTAGGGTAGTCAGGCAGGAAATAATCGTCGTTTGCCTCAACAACAAGCCGGTCTTCAGGACTATAAGAAGTTAGCTTGAATGGGCCAGTCCCATTGAAATCGCTGCCGGGTTCTGCTGTATTTGCTTTCAGAATCAGGGCATGATTATCGCTCAGATCATATAGGAAGAAGGGATTGGGTTCTTTGAGTGTGAATGTGACCTCAAATTGATCACTAGCCTCGATATTATCTATATTGCTGTAAAGGTCTTTGGTAGGAGAATCGACATCCGGATCGCGCAGGCGGTTAAATGTCCATACCACATCTTCTGCAGTGAATAAGGTGCCATCATGGAAAGTCGCGTTTTCCACTAATGAGAAAACGTAACTTTTTCCATCTTCACTTACGATCCATTCGTGGGCTAACCGGGGTGCAATTGTGTTTTGCGGAGTAACATCGACCAAGTAATCAAATACACTGCTGGCGATTAAAATCTCTGGGTCAGAAGAAATGAAGGCTGGATCGGTTTGGACAATAGGCTGCAGAGCAACCCTCAATTCGCCTTTTCGTTCTTGCTCAGAGGTAGATGGTGTGGATGTGGCGGGTTCGCCTGTACATGCTTGCAGCAGTACAGCTACAGCGAGCACCGGTACCAGAAACAGCAGTTTGCGATTCTTCATTTTAGCGATCACTTTTCTCTCCTCCTGCGATTCTGACATAATCCGGGAATGTAATCGTAACCCAATATATCCTGCACTGAGATCTGGTTAGAAATCTACGCTGAGCAGCTGTTGTTGATTTATTCAACCAGTAAACATTTCCTACCAGTGAGAATGGGTTTATTTGGGCTTGGTTATTTTACTCAGATGATTTCAATTCCCTTCACCTTACTTTGCAATGAAGCGTCTACTGAACTCTTTCAGCAATAACTTCCAGCTGCACCAAGAAGATTAATTTTGTAATACCGAATTTTGTGATTGGTCTTGGTCGCGCTCGATAATGGCTCGCAGGAATGCGATTTCACGAGTATAAACCTGGTTGGTGGAATCCAACAATTCGAAGGCGCTCTCAGATTTTAACAAATTTTGTTTCTCACCTGGAGGCATTTGCAGCAGGACAGGCGCCAGATGACCTAGCATCAGCGGATCTTGAGGCAGGTTATCAGGATCAAGATCAACCGCCTCGATTTGATTGAGCAGCTTGATGTACTGGCGTACTTTGGGGGTTAATTGTTCCGCAAGCGGTAGCAATTTACCTGAATCATCAACAGGTAAGGGGTGCAGCTCTACTTCTCCAACCAGGTAGGGAAGCTCGTATTTCAGGGAAAGGATGCGGAAACGCCGCTCTCCGATGATGGTGATATGCATACGACCCTCTTCCAGAGGTTGAACCTCCATAATCCGAGCAGTGCATCCAATGGTATGGGGTTCTGCCAATGGGCCTAGCGCTTCACTTCCATGACGGATCAGGACAACCCCGAAGAGGCGGTCTGCTTCCAGGCATTCCCCGATCATCTGCTTATAACGCGCTTCGAAAATATGGAGCGGCAGAGGCATTCCAGGAAACAAAACTGTATTCAAGGGGAAAAGGGGCAGCTCAAACATCGTGGTGTTAATTATACACCCCAGATTTTGGCGCAAGTACGCTTTAATTAATATTACCGAGATTCCACGTCACAAACATTATACTCTCACTTTCCTCCAAACAAGTCCTAATGTTTGATGGGACTTGCTTTAGTACAGGTCATTTTCGCCAGTTTCGATCATTTTTTAGCGCTCAATCTCAAAAATCAGAATATGTAATACGATTTTTGCTGATCAACTTAAATGGTAAAACAAACTGGAACATGTGAAGGTGCGTTTCATCCAGACAGACTATGTTCATAGATCTCCCGATATGGATATCTATCCGAGAGTTTCATCACCACTCTTCTTGCTGTTCTGATGATCTTCCCGGCCAGAAAGATGTACTTCAAGCGGAATGTCTTGATCTGCTGCCGGTATTCCGTTGCCTTTAGTGAGTCAAGCTTGAACAGCAGGAACAGGTTGTAAGCCAGCATCATCAACTGGAATATGGCTTCATTGGACCAGAATGATTTGAGCAACAGCTGGCCAACCGCCATGTCATACTTGGCTTCCTTGATGTAATTCTCACTGTTGCCGCGTTTCTGATAGAAATCGACCACTTCAACCGGGGACAGTTCCGTATTGGTGGCATAGAAGAAATATTCGTATTCATCCCCTTCCAGGAAAGATAATTGTGCTCTATCCTTCTCATCTTTCAATACTCGCGATACGACAAATCGTCTGTTCTTCTTCCATGTGTTCAGGGATGTGACAATCTCGATGGTTTCCTGGCCTTCTTCCCCGGCAACAAAGACGATATCTGGATCGGTGACCTGAGCGACAAGTGTCGGATATGCTTTTCCCTTGATCACATACCTGCAGCCAAGTGCTTCAAGCGTTTCCAGGATATCTTCGTCGAAAAAGCCACTGTCCATGCGCAATGTGACTTCCAGGTCCATTTCTTCGAGATGGGCCATGATTTCCTTGATCATTCCTACCGCACCATTGGCCGTATAGGTATCCCCGCTTCTTACATATCCTGTCAGGTAAGCCTTGATTTCATCACAGAAAGCGAACTGGATGTTGTAACAGGGGTTGCCCGGCTTTTTGGGATTGTATCCTTTAGCTGTTCCCTCCTGGTGACCTTCCACGTTGACCACACTGCTGTCAATGTCAATGGTGATGGATGAGTGTTTGCGCCTCCTCAGAAGTTTTCTGAAGACCTTGAAGTTAATTTCTCTCAGCATGTGGGTAGTCTTGTAGCTGAAGTTTCCCAGAAAGCGTGATACCGTTTCCGGCTCTTTGATCGAAATGTCAAACTCGTTGACGAGGGGATCGCTTTGCAGAAGTTTCAGTCGCTCCAGTTTGTCAATTCCAACGAAGTTGCCACACAGCATGGTTTTGATGTGGTTCATTTTGATCTTGTTAGTCGATTGGTTCTCAAAAACCAGATCATGATCGATCAGGTCGAAGATCCCATTTCTCCTGGCATGCTCAAATAACAGAAGTAAACCGGCATTCGAGGTGAGGTTCCTGGCTGAGAATTCGATTCTATTGATCACACCCACATCCTATATCGCAAGATTAATTTCGATTCAGCATTTTAACATGCAACTCTTCAGCGATATTTCTTTCA
>DATKXE010000347.1:0-6302 GCA_035529195.1 Anaerolineales bacterium | reverse complement strand
CATCCAGTACGCCTGCCTGCCATTCATGTGGAAGAGCCGACGGTACGCATGAACTTTGAAGTGAATACCTCTCCTTTTGCCGGTAAAGATGGACGTTGGGGCACCTCTCGAAAACTGCGCGAACGTCTTTATCATGAATTACGTTCCAATGTTGCTCTGCGGGTAACTGACACAGAAAGAGCGGATGCTTTTCTGGTCTCTGGACGCGGTGAATTACATCTGGCGATCTTGATCGAAACCATGCGCCGCGAAGGATATGAATTCCAGGTATCCAGACCGGAAGTTATTCTGCGAGAAGGACTAAATGGCGAAACCCTGGAACCCTTTGAAGATCTTCATATCGAGACCAGTCCAGACACCGTTGGCATCGTAGTCGAGATGCTGGGTTCCCGTAGGGGTCAAATGCTCGACCTTCAGGATAATCTAGATGGCAATGTAAATTTAACCTTTCTCGTACCAACACGCGGATTGTTGGGTTTTCACTATCAATTCCTGACTGCCACACGGGGTACTGGTGTGATGCACACCTTATTCCATGGCTATCTTCCCAAAATCGGCCCAATTCCAGGACGCTCCTCCGGTTCTCTGGTCTCCTGGGAGACAGGCATCACAACAACCTTTGGGCTGAAAAACGGGGAAGAACGAGGCATCCTCTTCCTTGACCCGGGAGAAGAGGTCTATGAAGGTATGGTGGTCGGTGAGCACCAACGACCTGGTGACCTCGCCTTGAACATTTGCAAGAAGAAGCATCTAACGAATATGCGTGCAGCTCGGGCTGACATTGAAATCCGTCTCACCACACCACGTCGGATGAGCCTGGATGAGGCAATTGAATTCCTGGCCGATGATGAATTACTGGAAGTCACACCCCTTAATTACCGTATTCGCAAACGCATACTCTCTACAAATGTGCGCGGCAAGGCTAGCAAACAAAAAGAAGCACAAGTCGAGGTATACGCCCGGTAAATTTATACTCGCAACATTGGATTCTCAATTAATATACCCGGCATTCAGCTCAAATTGAATAGAATCGCTCTGAAGAAAGCATAAAGCCTATTAAGGCCAGGGGATTACAACCGGGTCGGAATAGCCATGTTTTTCGACGGAGTATAAGCGCCCCCCAGACTCTCCCGAACAGTTCAGTTGATCGCTGAAATCATAAATGGTGCGATCGGTATGCACCACAATTGGAATCAAATTCCCGTTCTGGCAGAGGGTAGCTTCGATCAAGTAGCCGCGGTCATCATCATCCGTCATCCATACCGCGTCCCAGGATACTACCACCCGTTCGCCGTCTCGGGAGGCGTGCACATTTGATGGCGGTCCATATAATGATGAATGCGGCAGGCTTGAGCGGTGGACCACAACGGTGCCAATATCTCCCTGAACCTCAACCACAGAAGCCGCCACCCAGCAGTGCCAATCCAGGTTTTCCGGTTTAATCCAAAGCCAGGTTCCGGAATAATTGCGACCATTCACCTCACCCCGATCTCCTTCATAAAGACCATGGGCATACAGGTATGCAGTTCCTGGTCCATAGCGGCAATTGGCCTGCATGAGCACAGTCACGTCCGGGAAATCAAAGGTGGGTGTGGGTGTGATGGTTGGGGTAGGAGTAATGGTTGGCGTGCGGGTAATCGTTGCAGTCAAAGTCTGGGTCGGGGTATCCGTGTGTGTCGCAGTTGGTACTGGTGTTGGGGTGAAAGACGGGGTTGGTTTAGGCGTCCGGGAGGCAGTCAAGGTCACATAAGGGGTGAGTGTCGGAGAGGTATCCAAGGCAAACTGACCAGCACAGCCAGATATCCAGAGCAGTGCTGGGATGATAAGTGCAGTGAAAATTAACTTATTTGATCGCAGGCTGTCCTGGCTTGATGAAATCATGTTTTTCGAAAACCTTAAATGTCGAAATCAATATTATTTTTAATACCAGTTGGCGCGTCTCTGACACTCATTCGCGATCGGGAATGATGAATAGTCAATTGAGAAATAGATCTTACCAGTTATCAAGAATCATCTGGAATTTATTCATTTTCCTTTTTCCTTCACAAAGTCGATAACTGGGATGCAAAGTTATGATGAAATGAAAAGTATCCCATCTATGGTTATAATTGGCATATCCTACATTAATCGTCCATTATGATCTATGCAGACCGGTTAATCCATCATATAAAACAAGGGAATGCCGATCCCTGATAGGTTGGTTATTTCGTTCTGAGAGGCAGGTTAAGATCTTCTCGGGAAAATTCTAGCAGAGGCGGTGTGCATGTCTGAGGCAGTAGAATTATTAGAACAACCGACAGCAGAAGTGGTTTATCTTCTGGCTGGTTGGCGGCAGTGGGCAGATGCGGGTTCAACCTCATCTGGATTACCTCAATACCTCATCGAACAAACTGGTGCCAGGAAAATTGGGTCTATTCGTCCAGATGGTTTTTATCTGTTTCAAATACCGGGTACCCACGACCTGGTGCGACCGATCGTTAAATTCAATCAGGGTTACCCCGAATCACTTGAGATACAGAAAAATGAACTCTTCTATGCGGAAATCAATAAGAAAGGTTTGCTCATCTTTCTGGGGGATGAACCCCAAATGGATATTGAACGCTATACACAGGCCTTTCTCCATATAGCCGAGACTTTAAGCGTAAAACGCATCCTCAGCCTGGGTGGCGTGTACGGAGAACTACCTTACAACAAAGATCGCATGGTCTCGTCAATCTACAGCCTGCCGGAACTAAAAACGGAGCTGCAGGAATTGGCGGTAGACCTATCAGATTATCATGGTGGGGCCAGCGTTGGCACATATATCTGCCGCCGGGCAGGAGACAGAGGCATGGAATTTGTATCGCTGTTTGCGTTTGTCCCCGCCTACGATTTTTCGACCGTCTCCCAGGTAGCGAGTTCAATCCGGGTTGAGAATGATTATGTGGCCTGGTTGGGCATTCTGCAGCGCATTAAACATATGATCAACCTGGAAGTGGATTTATCCGATCTGGAAGAAAAGAGCAAGGAGCTGGTTGAGTTGTTCGATTCAAAAATTGATCAGCTGGATCGTGAATCTCCGCAGCTCGGCATTCGAGATTACTTGAATAAACTCTCGGATGAATTTGAACCGACCTCCTTCACCGTCTTGGATGATGTCTGGGAGCAAGAATTACGCCGGCTTTTCGATCGCTCAGATGGCGATGAAGGCCCAGAAATCGACCCGCCAGAAGATCATTAGTAGGCGATCGCTCAGTCTGAGGTAGACGCGTAACCGCTCTGAGCAACGAGTTCCTGACCCGCAGGGGAGAGTAACCAATCTCGCGATCGCACAGCCAGGCTGGTGGGGAATGAACCCGCGCGCACGACAGCAAATCCATCACTGGTAAAAGGGTAGCGCATAGCTTGGATGGATTTCAGATTGGGTTGGACCCCGTCGATGGCGAGTAACTTTATATTCTCATTGGGCGCCATGTTTTCTTCATCGTAGAAAACAGAATAACCGATGCCAAGCGGATCTTCTGAGATGGCATAAAAGGGAGCTATCATCTTCAACAATACCAGCGAAGGAGCCGCGATCATAGAAGTTCCTTTCATCACCAAAGACTCCATCAGCTGCTGGCTGCCGGATTGATCATTGCGCTGGTAAGGGTTGATTTGCGCAGCTGCACCCCCGACCTGCTCCCAATGGGTCAATTCTCCTGAATAGATACCGCGAATCTCATCCACGAAGAGCCCATCAATGGGATTATCTTCATTGATCATGAATACAAAGGCATCTAAAGCAAATGGTTGGATGTCGAACGTTACTCCGGAAATCTCAGCCAGCTCCATTTCTTCTGCTGATGGGGATCTGGCTACCAGGACCAAATCAGCTCTTCCGTCGATTAAATTGAGATACGCTGTATGGGTGCCTTGATGACCAAAACCCGGGAAATCACCTTGATAATCAGTCAGATCAGGCAATAAGTAGCGGTTGCCATCAATGAACTCAATCCACTCACAGGGGACTTCCATCATCGCACAAATAATTGCGGCTCCCAGAGGCGCCATTGATGTTGAACCATCGATGCGTGGGAAGCCATCACCAGCTGCCGACGGCAGCTCAACTGGTATTTGAGTTTCTCCCGAAACTGGAGTCTGTGTACAGGCACATATAGATAACACTGCCATTAGAAACACAATTGCTGCAGTCCAAGTAGATGGTTTATGCATATCTCAACTCTCCATAACCAGTATGATCCTCAATCTGCTCATTAACGATCCTGGATTTGATATCTATTCCAAACCCAATTTCCGGCTACTACTATTTATGCCAAACATCAACATTTTTTTCTGTTGGTTAGAGAGATTATCGAAAAGCTGGAGCATCACAACCTCGGCGCATTCCATGAGATAATATGCGGGTTAAATTCATTTGAAATCAATTTCGAAAATCGCAGCAGCAGAAAAGGGAAGCTCACATGAAACACGTCGTGATCACAGGCAGCACACGCGGCATTGGTTTGGGTCTGGCAAAGGCATTTTTAGAACTGGACTGCTCGGTCACAATTAGTGGACGCTCCCAGGGTGATGTTGATGGAGTCGTGGGTGATTTGGGCGCACAGCACTCCGGGAACTATTTATTCGGATTGGCTTGCGACGTGCGCGATCCAGGTCAAGTGCAAGCCCTATGGGACAAGTCTCAGGATCGCTTCCAGAAAATTGATATCTGGATTAATAACGCCGGGTACAGCGGTCCCCAGTTAGCTGCCTGGATAATGCCCCCTGAAAAGGCGAAAGAGATCATCGAAACTAACCTGCTGGGTGAGATTTACGGTTCCATGGTTGCTGTTCGTGAAATGATCGCGCAGGATCATGGAGCCATTTACAACATGGAAGGCATGGGCAGTGATGGACGCATGCACGAGGGATTGACCTATTACGGCACCTCCAACTCCGGACGGCACTACTTCAACCAGAGCTTGATTAAAGAGGCAAAAGACACTCGCCTGATTATCGGAACTCTTCGCCCGGGTATGGTGGTGACTGATCTGCTGACCAAGCAATACAAGGACCGTCCAGAGCAATGGGAGCGGGATATACGCATCTTCAACATTTTAGCGGACCGGGTTGAAACGGTAGCCCCCTGGATGGCAGCTCGGATCCTGGAAAACGAGAAATACGGCGTGAGCATATCCTGGTCCTCCAGGTGGAAGATCATGGGACGCTTCCTGACCAGCCCATTTATCAAGCGAGATGTCTTTGACAAATCCTAAAATCACTCCTACCAGTAATTAGATCAATTACCCGCTCAGCATTAGTTTGGAGAAAAACATGCATTTCCAGCGAGCCATCGTGCGGACTCCAGGCACCAGCTTTGCAGAAGGAATTACCAGTGCAGAATTGGGAGCACCCAATCTGGTCCTGGCCCTGAAGCAGCACCAGGCTTACCGCGCAGCACTTGAAAACTGTGGGGTGGCCCTGATCGTTTTGGAACCTGATAAGCAGTTCCCGGATTCGACCTTTGTGGAGGATACTGCCGTACTCACCCGGCACAGCGCAATCCTCACCCATCCGGGTGCTTCCAGCCGGCGGGGAGAGGTGGCAGGTGTCGAGCCAATAATCGCCCAGCATTTTGAGCGATTATATTCAATCCAACCCCCAGGGACATTGGATGGTGGTGATATCTGCCAGGCCGGCGATCATTTTTTCATCGGTATTTCTGAGCGTACAAATGCAGAGGGTGCCCAACAACTTGCTTCAATCTTAGCCCAGGATGGTTACAGTTCAAGTTTCGTAGATCTGCGCGGGCATGAAGGCTTGCTTCATCTAAAAAGTGGTATCGCTTATCTTGGCGACCAGCGATTGGTTCTCATCAAAGGTCTTGAAGACCTGACCAGCTTCGAAGGTTATGAAATTATCGCTGTCGATGAGGATGAAAGCTACGCGGCCAATTGTGTGCGCGTGAACGACTTTGTATTGGTAGCAGCTGGTTATCCGAAATTCTCAACCAACTTGGCCAACATGGGCTACCAGATCATGCCTCTTGAGGTATCGGAATTCCAGAAAATGGATGGCGGTTTGAGCTGCCTTTCACTCCGTTTTTAGAACGGGGTAACATCGCAATACGCCTCTCGAAAACCGCAGTTTCAATTGCAGGTGGAAGTAAGAACCGGATTGCGAGCAGGGTAGATAACTTATGGGTTCGCTCAAATAATAGGTTGCGCGAACAGTTCAAGTTCCCCTATATTTTCTTGGAATATTAAGAATTTGCTGTTCGAGGTGGTATTTCTGGTTGGCTACTCGTTGAATGAAAAGGTTGATTCCGAGTAAAAACGGAT
>DATKXE010000346.1:0-3107 GCA_035529195.1 Anaerolineales bacterium | reverse complement strand
TCGAATTTAATGAAACCCTCGGTGAATACACTCCGGAACGCGCTTCGCTCATGTCGGGAGTACCAGTTGACCAAATCATAGAAGCTGCACGGATATATGCCCATGGAGAGCGGTCCAGTGGTCTCTCGGTCTATGACGATCCGCATGGGCACAGCGCAATCCTTTACGCGATGGGTATCACCCAGCGCAGCAACGGCACGGACATGGTGATGACCTTGGCAAACCTGGCTCTTCTATGCGGGCAGATTGGAAAACCATCCACCGGTGTTAACCCGCTGCGTGGTCAATCAAACGTCCAGGGAGCATGTGACACAGGCTGTCTGGTTGATGTCTATCCAGGCTACCAGAGAGTCACAGATGATGAAAAGCGAAAAACAATTGCCCAGACGTGGGGTGTAAATGACCTGCCAGACAAGGTTGGATTAACAATCGTTGAGGCGATGCATGCCACTTTAGAAGGTAAAGTTCGAGCAACGTACGTCATGGGTGAGAATCCAATGATGTCAGACCCGAACACCAACCATGTCGAGAAAGCATTGCGCCACCTTGATTTTTTGGTTGTGCAGGATATTTTCCCCAGTGAGACAGCGTTTCTAGCCCATGTCATCTTGCCAGCCGCCGCTTCACTTGAAAAGGATGGTACTTTTACAAACACCGAACGACGTGTGCAAATGATCCAACCAATCTTGCCAGCTCCGGGTGAAGCCCGTCCAGATTGGCAGATTACCGGAGAGATCGCTGCCCGTTTTGACAAAAAGATGGGTATCGAGCGCGATCCAAAAATCTGGATTTTTCCTTCGACAGAAATGATGTTCCGTGAACTAACCACGGTAACACCGATCTATGCTGGGATGAGCCATCAAAGCCTGGTTGGCGAAGGTCTTCAATGGCCATGCCCTGATCCGGATCACCCTGGAACGCCGATCTTACACGTTGGTAAATTCTCGCGTGGTTTAGGTAAATTTAATCCTGTAGCAGCGAATGATCCGGCTGAGCAACCGGATGAAGAATACCCCCTGATCCTGTCTACGGGAAGAGTTTTGTATCACTACCACACCGGTACGATGACTCGGCGCAGTGCGCCGCTAAACTGGGTAGAGCCACGTGGCTATGTAGAAATCAACCCAGAGGATGCAGCTGCGGTGGATGTAATAGATGACCGGGCCGTGATAATTAAAAGCCGGCGGGGTGAAGTCCGGACTCGCGCAAAGATTACTGAGAACGTACCGCCAGGGACCATTTTCCTGGCATTTCATTGGCGTGAGGCTCCCGCAAATATACTCACACAGGATTTTGCACTCGATCCAGTAGCAAAAATTCCTGAATACAAGGTCTGCGCAGTTCGCCTGGAAAACCCCCGGGCGAACCGGAAAACACAAGATCCTGTGAAATAGACGTAATAGTGAGATTCTCGGCGAGAATAAAACCCGTCGGATATTAATCCAATCAGAAAGGATACTAAATTTCACCTCATCGTTACCTTGGAGCTGAGATGAAATCGCGTCTGGACATCGGATACCGATAACATCTAGGTGACATTATTTTCGGCACCCTGTAGAAATTCAATAATGTTCAGGGAGAAGCCTTTTTCATTGCGTGATGTACACCGCTTGAGTTGGATTCAATAATCCGATCCGGATGAGTGTACAGGTTGAACCTGTCCCGACGGGCATAGCCGATCAATGTAATCCCCCATTTTTCTGCCAGTTCGACCGACAATGATGTCGGTGATGTCCTTGAAATAACAATAGCTGCCCCAATTCGTGCGGATTTTTGAAGCATATCAGAGCTGATTCGTCCTGTAGATAACAAGATTTTCTTTGTGAATATCTCGTTGCCAAATAAATACAATCCAGCAATCTTGTCCAAAGAATTATGGCGACCAACATCTTCTGCAGATATTATGATCTGATCCCCATCTGTCAAAATCGAGGTGTGCACTCCGCCTGTTTTTTTGTACAAATCTTGGGATTCAAATAACCTTTCTACCAAATGCCGCACTTGATCAGATTCAAGAGATACTCCATCTTTTACTTCTGGAATCAAGGTATCCAGATCTAGTGCAGTGTAGCCCCCGGTGCATCCCGATGTCCTTTTCCATTCCTTTGGCTTTTCTGCTTCGTGCTGCAGCCATACATCAATAATCTCCCTATTGTCACAAATATGGGTTTCAGCGACCTGATCTGGTGACTCAATTACCCCTTCGTTGTAGAGGAAACCAATTGCGAGAGCCTTGAGTTGATTAGGGGTGCACATAAATGTTATCCACAACTGCCCATTAACATACAGCGCTACCGGCTCTTCAACGATCAAATCGCTTTCACCAAGCGTAGCTTTGCCGGAACGAAATTGTTGGAATTTCACAGTATTTACATCAGTTTTCATCGCTTACTCCCAAAATCAATAACAACAAAAAATACCAGTAATTTTGGATCGACTACCAAGTTTTAGTATGCCCAAGTTTAACATAAACTGGATGATTACCCACCGTTATTTCAATGGATTTGCTGCCAAGGTTCCAATGAGCGTTTATGTCTGCAATCATTCGTGACTATTATCACAATCTATCGTGCTCTTTGTTACTAGTAGCTTTGCTCACTTCTTAGATACTATACATTTATCAAATCAGGATACAGAAATTCCTGGAGGCTTGCTCGGACTTCTAATTCAATAATTTGAGTATCTAAAAAGATTCTTGGCAACAAGCCACCGCTTATCTCATTGGGAAATCATCCAATTTCCTAATATACCATTTGTCGGATTGGGCTATGTTATTTGTCACTAATAATCCAGGCAACAATTCCCATACTTATCGTATGGGTAATTCCACCTGCGAAGCAATTAAAACTTAGGAGGTGTGTATTTCCTATTCAATGACCAGTAAATTTCCAGATTATTGAACGACTACAAAATAATAATAATCTGTTCATCTTGGCGAAGCGGAATTGATCCAGGATCAATTGTCTTGTAAATCCAAAAGGAGGCTTTTATGACAGCAACTATCGCCCCAACGCCGGCTCAATCCTTTAACGATTCATTCTACACGAGTCTATTGGAAGTAGATAATGGTGAGCGCCTCCGGGCGTGTTTGCAGTGCGGAACGTGCA
>DATKXE010000345.1:0-26825 GCA_035529195.1 Anaerolineales bacterium | reverse complement strand
TGCGAGCGAGAGGGCTATCCAGCGGCGGTCCTGATCCGCGCCATATTGCCCACGGAAGGTATCCAGGTGATCGCCTCCAGGCGGGGTTCCCAGCCGCGCAAGCATTGGACAGATGGGCCTGCCAAGCTGTGCCAGGCACTGGCGATTGACCGGGGATTCAACGGCGCCGATTTGTGCACTCAGGAGGCAATCCTGTTTGTTGAATCAGCCGAACCGGTTCCCGATCAGGCCGTGACTACTGGCCCGCGAGTGGGTTTTAACAATGTACCGGAGCCATGGCTGAGCATCCCCTGGCGGTACCGGGTGGCAGCAGATTATTTCGTCTGATGCCCCTGGACAGCACTTTGCCTGGGATTGAATTTCAGCGAGCCTGGCTGAACCCAGGCTGACCTGCTTTGGAATTCTGTGCTTAATCGTTTGTGCAGTAAAATAAATTGATAATACGTTTTGGAGGAGAAATGAGTTTATTGAATGGAAAGACGGCTTTGATTTTTGGACTCGCCAACCAGCGCTCTATCGCCTGGGGCATAACCCAGGCATTCCACGAGCAAGGGGCAACTATCGGTCTCAGCTACGCTGGCGAAGTGCTTGAGCGGCGTGTGCGCCCGTTAGCGGAATCAATCGGCTGTACTTTTGTCGAGCAATGTGACGTCGCCGAAGATGACCAGATCGAAACGGTGGCCCAGCGCGCGGTTGACACGTTCGGCGAGATAGATATATTGGTACATGCGATCGGTTTCGCCAACCGGGATGAGCTGACCGGCCCCTACTACAATACCAGCCGGGAAGGTTTTCGAATGGCGATGGATATCAGCGTCTATTCATTCACCGCCCTGGCGCGAGCTTTCCAGCCCTATCTGCGTCCCGGGGGTTCACTGCTGACCCTGACATACTATGGTTCTGAGAAGGTATCCCCGCATTATAATGTGATGGGCGTGGCCAAGGCAGCCCTGGAAGCATCTGTGCGCTACCTGGCATATGATTTTGGGAAGCAGGGCGTGCGGGTGAATGCGGTCTCAGCCGGCCCGATCCGCACCCTGGCTGCAGCGGGTGTGGCTGGCTTCAAAGATATGTACCGCCGCTTCCCGGAGATCGCTCCCCTGCACCAGCCGATCACGATCGAAGATGTTGGCGGTGCGGCGGTTTTCTTGTGCTCTGACCTGGCAGCCAAAACCACTGGTGAAGTCGTTTTCGTCGATTCTGGATATAATATCTTAGGTATACCCGAATCAATTGATTAATAAATTATGTTTCGCAGAACAAATGATACCCAACCGCTGACTGATCTCCCGCCCTCCACGGACCGGGTAACCTCAGTGATCGGTCCGGGGGTGGTCTGGAAAGGCCAATTAAGCGGTAAGGGTGGGGTGCGGATTGAAGGTGCATTGGATGGCGATATACACCTGCAGGGAATGCTGGTGGTGGGGGAGACCGGAAGGGTGACCTGCAAGGTCCTGCAGGCGAACGTGGTGATTGTCGCCGGCGCAGTGCGAGGCGACATTACCACCGAGAAGCTGGAGATCCGCTCCTCAGGCCGGGTTTGGGGAAATGTCGTTACAGCAGCTTTCTCAACGGAAGAAGGTGCTTTCCTGCGCGGGCAGGTGACGATGGAAGAGAAGGTGGAAATTGAGACGCAGCTGCCGGAAGAAAGCGAAGTGACTAATGAAGAATTAGCCGAGGGTGATTAGCACCTTATTTTCCCTGCCAGTTCGCCTCCCTTTTTTCAATAAAAGCCTGCATGCCTTCTTTTTGATCCTGGCTGGCAAAGAGGAAGTAAAAAGCACGCCTTTCTTCCGCCAAACCATCGCTGAGCGGTGTTTCAAAAGCCTGGTTGACCGCTTCTTTACCCAGCCGGACAGCTAAGGGGGCGCGGGATGCGATCTGGTTGGCGAACTCGAGCGTTTCTTCCAAATAACTATCCACCGCTACAACCCGATTGATCAATCCATAGGCCAGCGCCTCCTGGGCGGTGAGGGTGCGGTTGTTGAGCACCATCTCCATGGCGATAGCTTTACCCACTGCCCGGGTCAGCCGCTGTGTACCACCCGCACCGGGGATCACGCCAATGTTGATCTCCGGCTGGCCAAATTTGGCCGACTCGGAGGCGACGATCATGTCACAGGACATGGCCAGCTCGTTTCCGCCTCCCAGGCACCAACCGGAAACGGCGGCGATGACCGGTTTCGTGATCCGCATGATATGGTCGAAGGCAGAAATATGGTCACGCTGCAGCATATCGATGGCGGAGGCTTCGACCATTTCCTTGATATCTGCTCCGGCTGCAAAAGCACGCTTATCTCCGGTGATCACCATGGCACCAATATCCTGGTCCTGGTCAAATTCCGAAAGCGCGGTATTCATTTCACTCATTACTGCGGCATTCAATGCGTTCAGCGCTTTTGGGCGGTTGAGCCGGATCAACCCGACCCGTTGGTGAGTTTCTACGAGAATGGTAGTATTGCTGGACATGTTGATCTCCTGGTGATTATTTTTATTTTTTAATTAAGTTTGCGGGATCTAGTTCATCACCTTGCCGCCGTCGACATTTATAGCTTGCCCGGTAATATACCTGGCTGCATCGCTGCATAAAAACATCACGATCCCGGCGATGTCCTGCGGATGCCCCAGACGATGTTGAGGGATATCCTCCAGCCACCTGGCTACCATGGCTTCATCCTGTCTTAAATCTGCGGTCATCTCCGTGGCGATCACCCCGGGACAGACCGCATTGACCCGAATATTATCGGCAGCCAGCTCCCGTGCGGCTTCGCGAGTCAGACCGATCAAACCCATTTTGCTGGCAACATACGCTGAACGGTCTTTTAATCCGTGGGCGCGGCCAGCGATCGAGGCGATGTTGACAATCACACCACTGCCCTGGGCGCGCATCTCACGTGCCACGGTCTGGATGGTATAGAAAGCGCCGCTCAAATTGACATCCAGCGTGCGCTGCCAATCCCAGGCATCTAACTCCAGCAACGGGGCATGTGGCTCCACCCCGGCGTTGTTGACCAGGATATCGATGCGCCCCCATTGATCCAAGATCTGGGCTACCATGGCCTGGACCGGCATTTTCTTGGAGATATCGGTGACAAAGTCTTTTGCCACCCCGCCAGCTGCGTTGATCTGTTCAATAGTTTGATCCAGGTTGATGGGGGTGATATCGTTGGCGGCAACATAAGCTCCTTGAGAGCTAAACGAGACCGCGATTTCCCGGCCAATGCCCCGGCCGGCTCCAGTTACAAGAACTACTTTTCCTTCAAAATTCATACCTGCTCCCTGTTTTTATAATGGCTGCGATAGCTCCCTCCGCCCTTCAAATGGGTGAATATCCATCAAGAAGTCGTATCCTGAGTGGGGCAGATGGGGAATTCTCCCTGGTTTATTTCAGCATTGACTGGCAGACCCAGGTAAGGTGAAGGGTCAAGCGTGTTCTGGATTTCTAATTCGTTGCGAAAATTTCCCCGTCCATCGTCCTCAACAATCGAGAAATGTAAATGGATTCCAACGGGATTGTTGGGGTCTCCGGAGAAATTGCCCTGGTATCCCAGCAGTGTGCCGACATCAACATACTCTTCATAAGTTCCTGGAGGGAATTGGGAGTCAATATAAGAGCGCCCATTTTCATCAGCCAGGTGTGTGTAGTAAGCCCAAATTTGCCGCTCAGGCTGGAGGGGATCTTCCGGGATACGAACGATTACTGAGGATTTCCAATCTGGTAATCGGGTTAGATAGCCAGGATAAGCTGCGATCACCGGGGTTTGATTCAGCTGGCCCCCGCCGAAAATGTCCAACCCTTGATGGCTGTGTCCAGGGCGGAAAGAATCACCCCAGATAAAGCCGACAAGGCCATCGGTGGGCATCACAAAGGGTGCCTGCCCGCATCTTTCGCCGTTCTTGATGATCCATTCGGGATGTGAACCCGGGTCGCGCAGCCAGGTGAATACCTGTTGAGCCCGGCGACCGGGTCTTGAAATCCAGTTATATACCTGGTAGCCCACAACGATTATTCCCACCAGGAGGATGAACAATAGGACCCGCGCGACCGGGCTCAGTTTCCTTTGTGTACGCATTTATACTCAACCAGGGTCCTGTTTCTCAGGAGAAAGCAAATCCAGGACGGTCGCCTGGGTGGCAGCTAAAATCGTCTGGGGGGCAATGCGCAACAGAGTCTGGTCTGAACCTCCTCCGGCATACACCTGCTCTTTTTCGAGAACTCGCTGGTCGATGAGCGTAGGTAAAGGTGAATAATGGCCGAAGGGCGGCATGGCTCCCACACCGAAACCGGTTTCTTTGAGCACCTTTTGCGGGTCAGCTAATTTTACTTGCCTGCGCCCAACCTGGTAGTGACCTGCAATGGCTCGCGGTTCGATATGAGCTTGACCAGAGGTAATCGCCAAAACCGGCTCATCCCTCACGAAAAACAACAGAGATTTGACAATTTCATCACTTTTACAGCCGACCGCGGCTGCGGCAGCTTCCACGGTTGGGGTTGGTACATCCAGGTGGAGGATCTCTCCTGGGAGATGATTTTCATGCATATATCTTGCCAGATGGGTTGGGTCGAGACTTTGGTTACTCTTCATTTTCTTGATTACCCTGGTAGCGACGGATATTTTCAAGATCATCTTCTTTGTGATCAGCGATGATCAGGCTCATCTTGCCACCAGTCATTTGCTGCAGCAATCTCCCCGCCGCTTTCCCTTCAGGGGAACCCATGGCATGCTGGATATCGTCTATGGATTCAAAGAACAGCTCATGCAGTATTGAGGGCTGGTAGCTGCCGTAGAGATTGCTGTCGACCCGGCAAGTGGCTTCCTTGATTAAACCCGGCATGCGTTCGGATACGTGGAGAAATTCAGGCCACATCTGGTCAAATTCTTCTTGGTCTGCGATGTCTTCAATCAGGATGACTAATTTATGCATAATCACACCTTTCAAATCGAATTATACCCCGCGACCTACCAGGCTGCTTTTCATGATAATTAATTCTGGATAAGAATGGCTGCCTGGATACAAAACAATAAGATATGCCTGGTTGAATCATGGTATCATAGCCATTCAAAATATTTGCCAATACCTGTGATCTTTGGAAAATGAGCATGGAAGAAAAAATAACTATCATCGAAGGCCCTCCCCCTACCTTTGAATCCGTATCAGACAGCTGGGCGATCGGAGTGAGTGAAAGCCCTAATCTGGGTGAGATCGTTGTGACGCGCTTGCGGACTTTCAACGGACCAGGTCTGGTCGAGCGATGCCATCGCGCCTGGCGACACCAGCAACCGATTTGTCTCGAGTACCGGACTGAAGATGGTCTTCAGGAACAAGCCCCGATCATCGCAGCTCGCTTTCTCGAAACCGAGGATGGACATCTATTATTGTTGTGGCTGCGTTTGGTTGATGACGGGATTGAGCTGGAGTTTGGTTATGATGATGATTCTGGCGACAGCGAAGACAGCGACTCAGATATCCAGGATTGGTCTATTTAGGAGCGAGAAAACCCAAGGGGTGGCCAATATTTGACCCGGCATGTTAATTGATTGAGATAGAGGCGGAAGGCATCAATTTCCGTCTCTTTTTATTGCTGGTGTATACCTGGTCAAGTTGTTTGACTCCCCCGAAAACACCAACCCCTGGGTATGGTATTGGGCAAATGGAACAGCCTGCAGAGGTTGATCGATAAATCACAGCCGAATCTAAGCTCGCCAACAACCGAAGCTGTATTTTAACCACTCTGGATATAAATGGTGCCGACAACCAGCGCGCCGAAGATCAAGATATCGACCAGTGCAGCCCGGATCACGTCACTGGTTTCCCTGGAATCGACGATCCTTAAATTGGGAGCAAGCCCTTCAACCTTTAAAATTGGGCCGCCCAGGAAGGCAAAGATCGCTCCACCCAGTAATCCACCCATATGACCCCAGTTGTCAATGCCTGGTGACAGGCCAATAATCAAGTTGACAACCGCGATCATAATAATATTATTAAGTGCTCTCCTGGCAACTCCCCCAAACACTTTCTGGTTCTGATATAAGAAGACACCTTCGGCAGCTAATAAACCAAAGATCGCGGTTGATGAACCCAGAGAGGGGGAGGCGGAAAACATAAAAGAGAATACATTGCCAGCAAAGCCACCCAGGATGAAGAGTAGTATGAAACGACCATGTCCATAGTAGCGTTCCAATCCAGGTCCAAAAATATACAGCGCGTACATGTTAAAACCTAGATGGAGAATGGAGCCATGCAGGAACATGGGCGTGAATAAACGCCAGTATTGTCCCTGCACGATCAGTTCATTTACCTTCATCCCCAGGCTGGCAACCAGGTCGTAGCCGAACAAATACTCACCAGCAGATTGCAGGAGGAAGATAAGAATGGTAATGACCAGCAGCGTGTAGGTGACAACTGGGCGATTACTGGGCGCGCTGATGGGAATCCTTTGCGCTGAAGGTGGGGGCTGGGGAGGACCTTCTTGTGGGTATTCAGGGTAGGAGGTTGGGGGAGGATAATTGGAGGATGAGGGATCTTGAGTCACAAGGTTACCTTTTGTGGTGAAGTGCGATGGTGTTCGGCGCGAATTATGGCGATAATGGTGTCAACTGCTTCGTCTAAGTGACCATCCCGATTGACGACGACATAATCAAACTCGTTTATCCGTTGGAGCTCCTCACGGGCGGTCTCGATGCGCTTGCGCAGCTCTTGCGGTGTCTCGGTTTTCCGATGTTTGAGCCGCGCGATCATCTCTGCTTCATTTTGAGTTGTTAAGAAAACCAGACAGGCCTGGGGCGAGTTCCTGCGAATTGTCTCCGCTCCCTGGACATCTACCCGCATGATCACGTCTTTTCCACTTGCCAGCGCTTCGCGAACCTGTTCTTTCGGTACACCTTTATAATCATCGTAGACGGTGGCGTATTCCAGGAGCTCATCACCCTCAATCATTTCGATGAACTTCTCGGTAGAAACAAAGAAGTAGTCCACTCCATGGATCTCATTTTCACGCTGGGTGCGGGTCGTAGCCGTTACGACAAAATAGAAGGGTAAATCTCTTTCTTTCAAGGCCTTGATAACGCTGTCTTTTCCAACTGCTGATGGCCCTGAGATAACTATCAAGAGCGGTTCGAATTGTGAGCCGGGATAAGGATCGCGGTCGTTCGTCATAAACTAACAACCTCGCAGGAGGGTATAATTGTTACCTTCAAATCATTCATAAGGAGTAATTCTTATGCCAAGCTATGAATACCGGTGTTTGGACTGCAAACAGCGTTTTGAAGTATACCTGTCTTATGATGAGTATGGTATACAAGAAATTCAGTGTACTAATTGTAACAGCCTAGACGTACAGCGCCAGATCGGCCGCATCCGGGTTGCCCACTCTGAAGAAAGCAGATTAGAAAAAATGGCTGATCCTTCAAATTTAGCTGGATTGGAGGATGATCCCAAAGCACTGGCCAAGATGATGCGCCAGATGGGATCCGAAATGGGTGAAGATATGGGTGCGGAGTACGATGAAGTCCTCGACCGGCTAGAGTCCGGGCAATCCCCGGAAGACATTGAAACAGCCATGCCAGATTTGGAACCTGATGGGGGAGCAATGGGGGGTCCTGGTTTACCTGATTTTTAAATTGAGGGGTGAATAAATCGTGAACCCCTTAGGATTGATTTGGTGTGGTTAATCGTTCTTGAACCACCTGGCGGATAATTTCCTGGACCCTCTGCGCAGGTTGGTCTGCATTAATTACAACCCAGCGCTCGGGCTCTGATTCAGCCAGGAACTGGTACCCTTGGCGAACCCGCTGGTGAAATTCAAGGCTATAAGCATCCAAGCGGTTCCATTCAGTGCCCTGTGCTTTTCGTATTAATCCTGCTTCAGCGCCCACATCCAATAATAAAGTTAAGTCTGGCTTAAGCCCCCCGGTAGCAAAACTGATCAAATTGCTGATCTGATCCAAGTCATTTTGATGACCATAACCCTGATATGCCATGGTTGAATCTGCGTAGCGATCACACAGGACGACAAAACCTTTTTCCAAGTGGGGTTTAATGACTTGTTCAACAAGTTGAGCCCGGGCTGCTAAGAACAGGAGGGTCTCGCTGTGGGGATGCATGCCTGTGTTTTTCAGATCTGAAAGTA
Source organism: Anaerolineales bacterium (assembly GCA_035529195.1). Taxonomy (GTDB): domain Bacteria; phylum Chloroflexota; class Anaerolineae; order Anaerolineales; family UBA4823; genus PFL25. Next base: position 18,694 of record DATKXE010000345.1, on the reverse strand, counting down.
TGCGGCGAATCTGATCTCCAATGACAGTGCCGCCGGGTTCACGAGTGATTAATACCGGATGACCTTGCTGGATTAAGTATTCGGATAGGGGAGTGACCTGGGTGGTTTTACCGCTGCCATCCGGTCCTTCAATAGTGATGAACATGTGGTTAATGATTCTCAGTCTCTAAAGATCCGCACCCTGCGATTCGGCTCTTTTCCATATGAATGAGAGGTCAGATCGGCTTGGCGAGCCATCTCGTGTTGTAAGCGACGAACGTAAGAGATCGCAGGAGGCAGCTCGATCCAACGCTCTCCATTCAAGACAGCATTGATGGCACCCTCAGTCTCTTGCAAGGCTCGTTCAACGGTTTGCTCTTCATCGCTCTCGTTGGAAATGTTATACAAATCACTCAAGAATTTCTGCATCTGGTTTACCGTATTGGAGCGCAAGACGTAAATGGGCATGCCCTTGTTTTCAGCATCAACGATAGGTCGTTGGTGTTTGCGGTAATAAGTCCGTAAGGTAACTAAAACATCCGCCTCAGCGATATCCTTGACCACCAGAACCGGCACACCCAAGCGTTTTCCGGCCTGGATCAGCCGATTACGGGCAACACCATAGGCATAAATACGCATGGTTTGCAGAGGGAGATTTTGTGAAATCTCAGGAGCCGTCACAACTATTGAGGTTGTCTCCCAGGATTGTTGGTGCTGACGTTTTGGTCCGACATTTGCCATACGGCGGAAACCGCCTCTCGAATTCATGGCTGGTTGGATGGATGTTTCTGGATTGCTCTTCTCGATTCGAATTTCTCCATCTGCTGCACGTGTGCGAATTTCAGTCGGCAAGGGATACCCTCTCAGAAGGGCATCCACGGCTTCAGAAATATCGTAAATGACCGCCAAACGATCGCGGGTTTGAATCTCGATCAACACATCAAAAGTAGGGGGAGAACGGCGTTCAAGGACAGTTTTTTGTGTACCGCGACGACGGGCTTCCTCATCCGAGAGAGTGACTGATTCAATACCCCCGACCAGATCTGATAAGGTTGGATTGAGGAGCAGGTTTTCAAGGGTATTACCATGGGCGGTGCCGATCAGCTGTACACCGCGTTCAGCGATCGTACGCGCTGCAGCTGCTTCCAATTCCCGCCCGATTTCATCGATCACGATCACCTCGGGATTATGGTTCTCAACTGCTTCTATCATCACCTCATGCTGTAAGGAAGGGGTGGTTACCTGCATGCGCCGGGCGCGCCCTACCGCCGGGTGGGGGACGTCACCATCACCCCCGATCTCATTGGAGGTATCCACTATTACCACGCGCATGGTTTCAGCTAAGATGCGCGCAGTTTCGCGTAATTGAGTGGTTTTCCCAACACCGGGACGGCCGAGGATCAGTAAGCTTTTCTTGCTTTCTATAAGATCTTTGATCAGATCGGTCGTGCCGTATACCGCGCGACCAACCCGGCAAGTCAACCCAACGATATGTCCCCGCCGATTGCGGATGGCCGAGATGCGGTGCAGGGTGCGCTCCAATCCAGCGCGGTTATCACTGTCAAAATCTCCAATGCGCCCGGTCACCGCATCAATATCTTGATGAGTTACTTCAGTCTGGTTTAATACCAGTTCACGATCGATAAACCGTGCTGTAGGAACCCGACCCAGATCTAAAATTACCTCTAAAAGATTATCGTTGTCATCTTCTGCTAAAACTGAATGGTGGATACGATCTGGCAGCACGTCCATCAGCGCTTGCAAATCATCTGTTATGTGACTTTTAGTCATAAGTTATTTTTTCTCTCCGATCTCGCAAAAGGGGAGGTAATCTCTTGCTGACCACCTTCGAGAGCACGGAGGTTGAAAGAGCTCTTGATTTGCTGAGCAATTGCTAAATGCTTTACCATGACTGCTTGATATGGACCAGCGCTGGCCTGGAGGTCTTCCAACGAATTTTCGAGCCAGGACTGGTAAGAGCGAATGCACAGGTAAATGGGCCGCGAATGGCGATTGGGTAAATTCAACAGCAAATCTGCCAGCAGCGTGGTTGCATCTTTCGTGTCAGGATGAAAAAAGGGATGCATCCAAATACCTTGCTGCCCGAAACGAATCTCGGCATAGGCTTTTATTTCATCATCCAGGTAATAAATCTGGCCTTTTATTTGCTCAGTGGGCAGTGATTCAACCTGCTGGACCAGAGGGGGAACCAGAGTGCTGTATAAAGAGCGCACTGCAATCACATCTCGGGCAGTGATCTCGCGCCATTGGGATGGATTGGGCTTGAGATCAGTTTCTGGTGGCGATTTCCAGATGCGTTGGTGGACATAGAGTGCGAAACCAGCCTGACGCAGGTTGTCAAAGGCGTCAGTGCCATCCTCAACTTCTGCCAGGAGATGGAAAGCACCTCGTTTACCGATCTGCTGGATGATATGCTCCAGCAGATTCAGCAGCGTATTTCCATCCAGGGCTGAGACGGGTGCCAGGAAGGATAGCCGAGCGAGGTGTTGATCTTGACCATGCGTAACCTGACCCAGTAATGTTTCCCTTTGGTTGTCTTCATCTGTATGTAGATAGGTGTAGATGCCAGTCGCAGGAGCGAAGAAGGTAAGCATGGCTCCAAAGGGCACCAGCATTTCACCGCGAGTTAATACGGAGGCGTTATCAAAAAATAAGCCTCGCTTGCGATAGCGCACGAGTATGGGGAGATCACGCAAATCGAACTGTCGGATGACCATAATGGAGCGTTACTCTTTTGTTAATTGCGACTATCTGCTCTGCTGACCAGGCTGATGAAATAGCGATGGAAGCGATTGTCCGGGGTGAGTTCAGGATGGAAGGAGGTCGCTAACAGTTTTCCTTGCTGGGCAGCCACAATGCGACCATCTGGCAAGGTTGCCAGGGTGGTTGCAGACCCTTGAACGGTTTCGATCAATGGGGCTCGAATAAATACAGCATGAAATGGTTCAGGATTTTGAGGATCTAATTCCAACAGAACAGGTATTTCGAGATCGATTTCAAAGCTTTCTACCTGGCGTCCGAAGGCGTTGCGTTCAATGGTGATATCCATCAGCTCCAGCAAAGGCTGCTGGCGGCGTACATCCTTTGAAAGCAAAATCGCTCCAGCACAGGTACCCCAGATGGCGTGCTGGGCAGCAAATTCTTTGATCGGTTGAATGAGATTATAGGCCTCAGCAAGCTTTCCGATGGTTGTAGATTCACCACCTGGGATAATTAAACCATCTAATGCTTCTAGATGATCGGGTAAGCGGACCTGGCGGGATTCGACTCCCAGACGCATAAGGACAGCGCTGTGCTCCGCAAAATCACCTTGAAGTGCGAGGATGCCTATGATCATACCGGTAATGATGTGATTAGGTGCGTGACCGAATAAGAATTACCAGCCGCGGTCGGCGATCAACTCGGCTTCTGGTATGGCTGAGACCTGACGACCAACCATTGGCTCTCCCAGGTTGCGGCTTACCTCGGCCAAGATATACGGATCATTGAAATGGGTAACAGCCTTGACTATGGCTTCAGCACGCTTGGCAGGATCACCGGATTTAAAGATACCAGAACCGACAAAGACACCGTCCACGCCGAGCTGCATCATCAAGGCTGCATCAGCAGGTGTAGCAAGTCCACCCGCGGCGAAATTCACGACCGGCAAGCGTCCCAAAGCCCGGGTTTCAAGCACCAGATCGTATGGAGCACCAATATCCTTGGAATAGCCCATTAATTCTTCTTCAGGCATATTTTGCAGGCGGCGAATTTCACCTAGGACTGAGCGTGCGTGGCGTACTGCTTCGACCACATCACCGGTGCCGGCTTCACCTTTCGTGCGGATCATAGCTGCGCCTTCTCCGATGCGGCGTAAAGCTTCGCCCAGGTTGCGGCAACCACAAACAAAGGGCACCTTAAATTCGTGTTTATTAATGTGATAGGCTTCATCTGCAGGTGTCAGTACTTCAGATTCATCGATGTAATCAACACCAATCGCTTCCAGTATTTGGGCTTCTACAAAGTGCCCAATACGTGCTTTTGCCATGACCGGAATGGTCACTGCATCCATAATCTGCAGAATTAATTCTGGATCGCTCATTCGGGCAACCCCACCATCTTCACGGATATCTGCTGGAACACGTTCTAAAGCCATTACGGCGACCGCGCCAGCATCCTCGGCGATACGGGCATGTTCATGGGTGACGACGTCCATGATTACGCCGCCCTTCAACATTTGAGCTAACCCCTTCTTCACTGCAAAAGTGGCAACTTCCTTTTCCATGCTTTCTCAACCTCCGAAATAAAAGAGAACTATCTATACTAATTTCATTCTACCACGCGGTGATATGCCTGACAATTGGCGCTGGATTTGTATTAATAAATCTATCAGAATGTTAATAAACGGATCTGCACAGCTTATGTTGATAATTTGGCTGGTGAGAAAGGACGATGATTAATAAAAACTCCACCTTGCCATGATTTCCTGGTGGGGCGGAGTAAATAAATGTAATCGTTAAGATCAGCTGCAGCTAATCTTGGTCGGTTTCATCTTGATCTTCGTCTTCACCACTCCCGATACCCAAAGGAGTCCACTTTTTGCTATCCTTAAGGCGGTGCTGGAATCCACCCCGTTCATGGATATTATCAAAATTTTCTGGTTTGATGAACAGCTGTTCTCCATCCAGCAGACCACTCAATCCCGATTGACCTGGCTCTGGTCGTTTCAAGGTGGGCTGAGCTGCATGTGCGGGATTGTAGTCCACAGGTTCTTCATAGGTGGTGATAAAACCTTCGAAGTTGCGTAAAATAATTTTGTGATCTGACATACTCAGCAGGTAGTTGGGACCTACGGGGATTTTTCCGCCACCACCTGGTGCATCAACAATGAATACAGGAACTGCATATCCAGAAGTATGACCGCGTAAACCCTCAATGATTTCAACACCCTTCGCTACTGGGGTGCGAAAATGGCCTGCACCTTCAACCAAATCACACTGGTAGAGATAATATGGGCGCACCCGTATGCGTACCAAGTCGTGTACCAGCTGCCGTTGAATATGCACATTGTCGTTTACTCCAGCCAGGAGTACTGACTGATTACCCAGAGGGATTCCCGCTTTGGTCAGGAGATCACATGCTTCGGCGAGTTCGGTGGTGATCTCATTTGGGTGGTTTACATGGATGTTAAGCCACAGCGGGTGATACTGCTGCAGTATTTCCGTGAGCTCATCCGTTATCCGCATGGGCAAAAAAATTGGCACCCTCGATCCGATGCGCACAATTTCGATATGCGGGATCTCGCGCAAGCGGCGTAAGATCTCATCCAAGATTTTGGGTGCTAATACCAGCGGATCTCCTCCGGAAAGGAGCACATCCCGGATCTGGGGTGTACGTTCGAGATATTCGAGCTGCATCTCGAATTCAGCGCGGGAGAAGGTGGCTGATGGATCGCCAACGATGCGGGAACGTGTGCAATAACGGCAGTATGAGGCACATTGGGTTGTTACCAGCATTAACGCCCGATCAGGATATCGGTGTACCAATCCAGGTACAGGCGAATGCCGATCTTCTGCAAGAGAGTCTTCCATCATGGCAATGAAAGGCGTCATCTCGATTTCAGTCGGGACGACCTGCTTGCGGATAGGATCGTTTGGATCGTCAGGATCGATCAGGGAAATGAAATAGGGGGTAATGTCGACCCGGAATAAATGGGCAGCAGATAATGCCTTCCGCTCGCTCTCTGTGAGCGGGATCACTTGTTCGAATTCTTCTGGGGTATTAATACGGTTGCTCAGCTGCCATCGCCAATCATTCCATTTCTCGTCAGGGACATGCTTAAAAAATGGGGCTCTCTTAGATGTAAAGGGTTGGTTTACCATCATACGGCTCTCCAAATTAATATCTTGATCACCAATATTAGGATTTACTGATCTCTTTCAACAACAATCCAGCCGGAGAAGGAGGGGTGTCTATCCTCATCACCAGTAATTTCAGCTATAGTTTCCTGAAGGTGAGTCCGCCAAATCTTTAATACCTGCTGCTGTTCATAAAGCAGGAATTCGCCATCGGGGGAGATGCTCAAAGGGTGAATCCCGGCAGCGGGCAGGAGCAGGGTATGGGTATTCTCTGCTGGTAAATAATAATAAAGACCATCCAGGTCTGCTCCTGCTCCACTCAATCCATAAAAGAGTGAGCCATCTTGTGCCCAAACAGGATGTGTTGCATAACCATAGGAGTTGTTCGTAAGCGGTGTTAAATTGCTGCCATCTGGATGGGCGCGATATAAACGGGTGGGGAAGTTCGCAGCCTCGTTCGGATCCTGATCGAGCCCAAAAGCGATCCAGCTGCCGTCAGGGGACCATGCTGGGGTATGTGCCCCAGCAATTAAAGTGCTGCCATCTTCCGCCATTGAGTTTATCACCGGGCCGGCAATGACCTGGGCGGTATTGTTGGATAAATCGATGATGGTTAATCCCGGGCTGCTGTTGCAGGGCTCACCATAATCGAGACCGGTGATCGCCAACTGGTCTCCTTCAGGTGACCAGGCTGCCCCGGTATCACAGCCGTACCCGCGCATGTCTTCTGGGATTGGCAGATCATGCCAGGTGCTTTCCTCCATGGATACCCACCCATGTCGAATTGGTTCGCTCTGGTTTTCCGGGTAGTGAGATACCAGCAAGCGACCGGTATTTGACCAGGCTCGGGGTAGTAGAGTCCCGTCTTCGGGAGCAGAGATTAATTGGTTTTTGGCTTGGGTTTGCAAAGTAAAAACGCTGATACCCTCATCATCGCTATATGCCAGAAGCTCTCCATCCGGAGTGAGTACGGCTCCCTTTAGATCACTGGTTCTGGTTAATTGGGATGGCATAGTGACTTTGTTGAAAACATCGAAACCAAAAAAATTACCATCAAAGACATAGGACATCACCAAACCTAAGCCTGTAGGTTCCGACAAGAGCTCATGCAGCTCCCCAGTTAATTGCCAAGCTTGCTCAATGGTATCTGCATCCGGCCTGCCTTGCCCTGTCCCAGGAATGATCAGGTGTTGGGTTTGGCCATCCTCGGTTCGCGTTTCATCAAGATTGGCAAATTTAGTTCGAAGCTCGTCAAGCAGAGCCAGACGACTACCAGGGGTTGGTATCTGCCAGAAATCATTTCTGCAGTCATCCAGGTAAATAGATGAGCCATCAGGGAAGATCCTTAAATTATCGCACCATGCTTCAGGGCCATCGCTGCGGATGAACGTAAAGATTGGCTGCAGCTCCACCCCATAAGTGTCCTCCAGGAGAATCTTCACCCCGGAGATGATATCGTAGCTGTTTACACGGTTTAATTCTAAATTACCAGTTTCCGTATAAGATGGTAAGGCTTCTGCATGCGCTAAAAGAAGGTTGCCCAGGTTATCGTTGAATGCGGTGACCATATTGAAGAGGGTACTACCTTCACCGAGGACATCTTTCCTGACGCGCATTAACAGTGATTCTACGGTGTAATCCTGTGCTTCTTCTCGTGGAATACTATAAGGTTCTCCCCAATTACCATCCGCATCCAAGTCCAGTCTTTGGGCAGCTCGAATTACATTGTCTGCGATCACCAGGCGGATTTTCCATTGCTCTTCTTGATTCTTTTCATCTACTTCGATGAAGTAATCGGTGGTACTGCTGTTCTCCCAGCGTTCGATTGCGCTGTCGACCTCTTCTATTGGAGGAACCTCCGGTGTTGGCAATGTGGGCAGTTCTACTTCAGTTGGTATCGGTGTAGGGCTGCTGCAGGCAGCCAACAGAAAGACCAAGATCGTCAAAATAAACAGGGATTTCTTCACGGACTAAGTAATACCTCCACGCTAGATAAGTTGATGATGCCGGGAATGCGGCTACTAGGTTCCCAGACTTGTACGCGAACCCGATTCGTGTAATCGATGTTGTATGGGACATCGATGGCGAAAGTCCCATACTGGCTCCCTGCTGGGGGGATCACAGAGACTTGTCTGCTGCCAACGATTTTACCATCGCTGGTGACGATTTCTATTCGATATGCTTGGGTTGAACGCGGGCGTGCTTGACCAGCTACCCGCATGATACCGTCCTGGATCAAGCGGTTTTCTCGGGGTGATTCCAGGACGATTTCCTCCAGCTGGTCAATTGGTTGGTTGAGATCCTGATTCCCCACGGATTGCAGAATTAGATCGGTAGAGGATACCGATTTCAACCTGCCATGTTCATCTTCTATGCTGATCTGTAATCGTCCAGATTCAGCTACAGCATTGATCCCATAAGCGATCTCGCTGCCCAGGCTAACCCAATTGTTTTCTAAAGATTGGTATGTGCGAATTTCACGCATTAATAATCGCCCATCCTCGCCTAACAATTCTATGCGCACGACCGAATTGTCACCCGGTTTTACCGCAGCCCGCAAGATGAAGGGTGAGACAACTATTGAACCTGGACCTGGGCTGAGAATCTGATTGATTGACAGCGGGATGTCACCTGTGGGAGGTGGGTTCTGGTCGCCTGGCAGTTGTGATGGGGTGACGGCTGGGGCCGCGGTGGGCTGTTCTTGTATCGGGGTTGGGGAGCTTGTTTCGGCAGGCTGCTCAGTGGGTACGGGAGTAGTGACCCCTTGGGTAGATTCTGAAGGTTGATCTTCTGGCTCCAGATCGATCCCTTGAGCTTGGACGGTCAGCGCGATCACAGTCGGGAGGTATTCCGTTGGATAAAGTGTGGGTTGAGGGGTATCAAGCATTCCGCTGCAGCTAGCAAGCAGAGCGCTGAAGATCAGAAATCCGAAGATCGCGGAATACTTAATTTCAAGCATCATTTGTGAGTATTCCCGGTTAATTGGGGGTGCTCATTTACCAGTGTAGCGTTCGATCACGGATTGCAATTTATCCAGGCGAACTGGTTTTGTCAGGAATTCCTCGGCACCTGCAGCCAGTGAAATTTCACTGGCATCAACTTCGGGGCTGGCAGACAATATAACAACCGGGATTGCGGATACCTCTGGGTTAGCCTTCAAGATTTTAACCAACGATACACCATCCGTGTCCGGCAGCATCATATCTGTCATAATCAAATCAGGGAGCTGCTCGATCACTAATGACTGGGCTTGTTCTCCGGAATTGGCAAGAATTGCCTGGTGACCGAACAGTTCGACAGATCTTTTCAAAGTCTCCAAGGTCAAGGGATCGTCGTCGACGAATAGAATACGGGCCATGATTAATTTTCTCCCGACTCACCATTAAAGTTGGTAAATCTCCGAATACTTTTGGGTCAGATAACGCATGTAGGGATCCGGATCAATTTTGCTACCCGTGATCCGCTGGATGAGCTCCTGGGGTTTGAATTTTGCACCGTGATGGTGAACTTTCTCCCGCATCCAGGCAGTGAGTGGTTTAAAGTCACCGCGCTGGATTTGGGCATCCACATCGGGGATATCCTTAACCATGGCCTCCCACAATTGAGCTGAGAGCAAATTCCCAAGCGCATAAGTAGAGAAATAGCCGAAGTACCCCTGAGACCAGTGAACATCCTGGAGGACTCCCAGGGTGTCGTTTGGGGGTGCGAGACCCAGATAATCCTGCATTCCAGCGTGCCAAGCCTCGGGCAGGTCTTTCACTTCCAGAGAACCTTCGATCAAGGCGATCTCCAGCTCCAGCCGCAGCATGATGTGCATATTGTATGTGGCCTCATCTGCTTCGACACGGATTAGTGATGGTTCAACTTTGTTGATGGCTCTATAAAACTCATCCGTGGCGACATTCCCCAGCTGATCGGGGAATATTTCCTGTAGGCGAGGATAATAGTGAGACCAAAACTGGCGTGAACGCCCGATGAGGTTCTCATACATGCGCGATTGTGACTCGTGGACTGCCAGGGAGGCACCTTTTGATAATGGAGTACGATCCAGGTTTGGATCAACCCCCTGAGCGTAAATTCCGTGACCGCTTTCATGGGTTGTGCTGAAAAAGGCTGAAGGGAAATAATCATCCATAACGCGGGTGGTGATGCGAACATCCCCGATTCCAATATCCTGGGTGAAGGGATGCGCGGATTTATCCTGGCGACCATGCTGCCAATCATATCCATAGTCAGAGATCACTTCCACACCAAATTTCCACTGCAGGCTTTCATCGTAATGCAGGTGCAGGAAGGAGTCATCAACCTGCTGGCGCTCGCTAATCGCCCGGATCAGCTCGACCTGGCGCGGCCTTAAAGCAGAGAATATCGCTTGGACGTCTGCGGTTTTTAAACCCGGCTCATAATCGTCCAAGAGCGGATCATACATGTGTTCGAATGGGCGAAAGTGGTCGGCATACTGGCGTTTTAAACTGAGGATCATCTCTAAGGAGGGTAGGAAGCTAGCAAAATCCGCTTCTTCCCGGGCGCGCACCCAAACTTGATGAGCGTCACTGGCTGCTTTTGCGATCTCAGCCATCAGGTTCGCGGGTACACGGACTCTCTTTTTATACAGGCGATCTGTCACCTGGATTATCCTGGCATCGTCCGAGTCTGGGTCGATCTGCTCTGCGTAGGGGAGCAGATCCTCCAAGAGCTGCCCAACTTGATCGGAGGTGAATGTTTCGTGAGCAATGTGGGTGAGGGTTGCCAACTGGTATCCCCTTCCGGCTGATCCACCGGAAGGCATTTGGGTCTCCAGATCCCAATGCAGCAAACCAATTGCAGCGACCAGATCGGAATATTTGTTGAGGATTGATTTTAATTGAGCTAATTGGGTCTCAGGGTTCATGAAGTCTCCTTAGTTATCGACCTGGATTATACGATTTTCCACCTCAATGGGTCTCCCTTTAAAGCAGCGATTACTTCTGCCGCGATTTCAACCGCTGCACGAGCTTGAGCTTCCGTGGTCTGGGCGCCTATATGCGGGGTTGCAATTACGCGCGGATGAGAAACGAGGGCAGACATTCCTGGGGGTTCCTTGGCGAACACATCCAGTGCGGCGCCAGCTACCTGTCCAGATTCCAAGGCGCTCAGCAGCGCGGTTTCATCGACAATCCCCCCCCTGGCAGTGCAAATCAAGCGGGCGCCTCGTTTCATTACACCAAATGATCCCCCGTTGATCAAACCCCTTGTTTCGGTGCTAAGCGGAACATGGATGGATATGAAATCTGATTGGGATAATAATTCCTGGATACTCACCGGTTTTGCCCCCCGGCGAACGATCTCCGCTTCAGGAACCAAGGGGTCAAAAGCAACCACCTGCATGCCAAGGGAACGGGTTAATTGAGCTACTGTACTACCGATATTTCCCATACCGATGATGCCAAGCACTTTGTCCTTGATTTCTACTCCCATGAATTGGTTCTTTTGCCAGAGACCTGATTTCAGGCTTCCATCTGCAGATGGTATCGATCTGGCCATGGAGAACATTAAGGCAAGAACATGCTCTGCCACGGCCTGTGTGGTTGCTAGAGGGGAATTAACAACGGTGACCTGGTGCTGGTTTGCAGCTGCTAAATCGATATTATCAATACCTACTCCAGCCCTGCCGACGACCTGGAGGCGACGAGCGGCAGAAAAGATTTCAGCAGTCACGCGAGTTTGACCCCGCACGATCATGGCATCGTACTGGCCAATGACATCCAACAGTTCGTCACCAGAAATACCCGGGCAGCTATCTGCCTGAGCGTCCTTGGACAGGATCTCCAATCCACTTTCATTAAGTCCGTCGGTTACTATTATTTTCCAGCCAGGCATGGGTGTCTCCATATCTTGGTGTTTGACAATTTCCCTGGGTTAGCCTCCCGATTCTACCTCAGATCACATTCTTCTTCATACAGCATCTAACCCAGCCACAGGTCTGATTTTAAATTTTAGCGATCAGCGCCAATTATTTTTGATAAGCTGTTTTCAGAACATGGCCAGGAGGATGTGAACGGCCAAGTTTCAAGGCAGGCTTGTTCTGAAAAATCCAATTGATCGGTAATTATTAAACTTGTGTCAAAACTTCTTGATAGCCCTTGACTTTTACCATCACTCTGGTACTATCGGCGAGGGGACTAAAAAATAATGTTGATGAACACTTTTTGGCGGAGGTATTGATGGCAAATATTCCTGAGATTGATGAAGGTACATTTGATAATGAAGTATTAACAGCACCCGTGCCCGTGCTGGTTGATTTTTCCGCAGTGTGGTGTGGACCGTGCAAAATGCTCGATCCAATTGTTGAGCAGCTGGCAAGCGAATGGAATGGCAAGGTAAAGGTGGTCAAACTTGATGTCGATCATGCCCCTGAAATCGCGATGAAGTATCAGGTATTGGGGGTGCCGACATTGATGCTTTTCGTCGATGGAGAATCTCGCGAACGGATAACCGGTTTTCAACCAAAAGACCGCATTGTTTCGAAGCTAGATCCCCATATCAATAACAATTAATTTTTTATTTTTCGTTGGTAAGTTATTCCCAGGCGTGATTAGCGCCTGGGAAATTTTTTATCTTGCTCGATTGATCAATCCAAGATATAATACTCGTTATTGTAAGTACTTGCAATAACGCTAATTTTCATCATGAAAAACCCATCTGCTCAGTTATCTTATTTACGTGAACAGGGATACCGCCTGACCCCCCAGAGGTTGGCGATATTAGATGTCTTAAGAAATTCCCAAGGTCACTTATCCCCTACGGAAATTTACCAGAGGGTAGCACAGGCGATACCTGGTATGACAGAAGCCACTGTATACCGTACATTGAGTTTTCTGGGTGAACAAGGACTGGTATTGGTTGCTCATCTGGGGAAAGGGCAGCTGGTATACGAGTATGCCGAGCATGATCACCACCATTTGATCTGCTCCCAATGCGGGGATATGCAGGAGATCGATCACCAACAGCTCAAAGACCTCTATGAACAGTTTACCCAAAAAACGGGCTACCAAATTCATTCTATCCACACCACTTTTTTTGGCCTTTGCCCTGATTGTCTTGAAAGAAATTCTCGGGAGGAGGAAGATTAAAGCCGGTCATTTCGGAGGTATGAATGCTGTTATCAGTTGAAGCGCTACATATCCCAGATGGTTTCCTGTCCCTGCCAGTCTCTTTGATCGCATGGGTTATCTCAATCACCCTCGTAGGGTACGCATTACGACGGGTAGGGCAGGATTTGGGTGAACGCCAAGTACCGATGATGGGTGTGTTAGCTGCGGCTATATTTGCGGGGCAGATGCTCAATTTTGCCGTTGCGGGCGGCACGTCTGGTCATTTGATAGGTGCTGCACTGGCGACGATCTTGATGGGACCCTGGGCTGCGATCTTGATCATGACCAGTGTGGTCAGCATTCAAGCTTTAATCTTTCAAGATGGGGGTTTATTAGTGCTGGGGGCTAATATTTTCAATATGGCTATTGTGGGTGTAGCAGTATCATATATGGTTTACCAGACGATATTAAAGATTACTGGCAATACCAGAAAAGGTGTGTTGATAGGTGGTTTCAGCGCAGCCTGGCTTTCACTTGAAATCGCCGCCCTTTCTGTGGCTCTCCAGCTGGTATTATCGGGTACATCACCCGCAAGATTGGCGATTCCAGCAATGGCAAGTGTACACGCATTGATCGGGATCGGGGAAGGATTGATTACGGTAGGAGCACTGACTTTCCTGCTGTCTACCCGTCCAGATTTAGTCCGATTAGGGAAAACAAACCCTGCTGGCAGCCGAATTGTGTGGGTGATTGGTTTCCTGCTGGCCGCGGCAATAGCGATCGCCGCGCCACTGGCATCCACACGTCCAGACGGACTCGAGTGGGTAGCGATGCAGGGAGGTTTTATTGATCAAGCAAAAGCACCACTTTTCCAGATCATCCCTGATTATCTCTTCCCCGGTGTGGCGAACGAGGCTGCAGCCACCATTGCGGCAGGTCTTCTGGGACTGGTGATCGTTTTTGGGGTAGGTGTGGGGGTGGCATATTCCCGCCGCAACCGGCAGGCATCCGGCCGATAGCCGTGCACATCCATTTTCTTGATCCCTACCAGGTTGGCATCAGTCCAATCCACAGAACGGATGCCCGCGTTAAGCTGGTTTTAGCGCTGGCATTTATCTTCACGACCGCCTTAGTCCCGGTTGGCGCATGGCCAATTTTAATATTGCTGCTGGTGATCGTCGTATCTATGGAAGTCCTGTCGGGCGTAGGTGTAGGCTATATCCTCAAGCGGGCATTGCTGGCGTTGCCCATTATTTTAGCTGCTTTTCCTTTGATATTCACCATACCAGGTATGTCATTGTTCTCATTCTCATTAGGCGCTTGGGAAATTTCCGCCAGCATTGCGGGAGTAGAGCGCTTTATCAGTATTGCGATGAAATCCTGGATTTCAATTCAAATGGCTATATTGCTGACCACGACAACCCCATTCCCAGATATTCTAGTGGCCATGCGTGCGGTGCGGGTACCGCGTTTATTAGTAGCAATTTTTGGATTGATGTGGCGCTATCTATTTGTGTTCGCAGACGAGGCTGTACGGTTATTACGAGCTCGGGCAGCTCGCAGCGGAGTTTCCGATATCGCTGGATTACGAACCGGCGGCAGATTAGTCTGGCGTGCACAAACCGCAGGAGGTTTAGCTGGAAATTTATTCATGCGTTCCCTGGAGAGGAGCGAACGTATTTACGTTGCGATGCTCGCGCGCGGTTATGATGGCGAAATCCGCACCCTGCCTCAAGCCGAGATGGAAACCTACAACTGGATCGTACTGGGTTTTGGTGGGGGAATTATGGGTCTGGTACTGATCCTATCCCTTTTAATGGGTGCCTGAAGAGATGCATCATTCTATAGAGATTGAGCAGTTAACTTATTCATATCCGGATGGGCACACAGCGTTAAGTGAGATATCTTTGCTGATCCAGCCGGGTGAGAAAGTAGCCCTGGTAGGTCCCAACGGGGCTGGGAAATCAACACTAATCCTTCACCTGAATGGAATCCTGACGGGAATCGGCAGCGTGCGGGTGTGCGGTTTGGAGGTAAGTAAAGAGACCTTAGGGCGTGTTCGAGCCATGGTCGGTATGGTCTTCCAATCCCCCGATGATCAGCTTTTTTCACCGCGTGTATTTGATGATGTGGCTTATGGACCTTTATACCAGGGGTTACCAGCCGAGATGATCCAGGAACGAGTCGAAAAGTCATTGGCAGCGGTAGCGATGAGTGGTTACGCCCAACGAGTATCCCACCATCTGAGCATGGGTGAGAAGAAGCGCATTGCTATTGCAACTGTGCTCTCCATGGAACCAGAAGTGTTGATCTTGGATGAACCAACCGCGGGTCTCGACCCGCGCGCCAGGCGGTCTTTGATCAATCTTCTGCGTGATCTGCCACTGACAATGCTTGTGTCCACACATGATATGCCCTTCGTCGAAGATCTTTTCCCCCGCATGGTGATCCTTGACGAGGGAAGACTCGTTGCAGATGGTCAAACCAGCGATCTAATGGAGAATACGCAGCTGCTGGCTGCGCATGGCTTGGAACGCCCATACTAAATTCGATGGGTTGGATATAAAAAAAACAGGACGCTGATAATCATTGTTATCGGGCGTCCTGCTTTCTTTTAAGATCAGTTCGTCAGTCAAACTGCCAGAGATGCTTCTTCACCCAAACCAGCAGCAATACGCAGTTCTTCGGCTTTATCGGTGCGTTCCCATGTCAAATCCAAATCGTCTCGACCGAAGTGGCCATAAGCTGCGATCTGCTGGTAGATAGGTCGACGCAGATGCAAATCCCGGATTATCGCGCCAGGGCGCAGATCAAAATGGGCGTCGACCAGGTCCGCGATCTGGGCTGAAGGTATGCGACCGGTTCCAAAGGTCTCGACGTTAATGCTCAGGGGATTAGAGACACCAATGGCATATGCAACCTGGATCTCGCAGCGGTCAGCTAAACCGGCAGCGACGACATTTTTCGCCACCCAGCGAGCAGCATAAGCTGCAGAGCGGTCAACCTTAGTGGGGTCTTTCCCACTGAAGCAGCCTCCACCGTGGCGACCCATGCCGCCATAAGTATCCACAATTATCTTGCGACCAGTTAATCCGGAATCGCCAAGTGGGCCACCGATCACGAAGCGCCCTGTGGGATTGACGAAGATTTTCATCTCTTCGTCAACCATCTCCTCAGGGATAACCGGTTGGATGACGTGCTCTATCACGGCAGCCCGGATTTCCTGCTGAGAGATGTGGGGTGCGTGCTGGGTGCTTACCAGAACGGTATCGACTCGTTTTGGTTTACCAAAACTGTATTCAACCGTCACCTGGCTTTTTCCATCTGGACGCAGCCAGGGTAGGGTACCGTTTTTACGGACCTGGCTCAGGCGCTGAGCGAGCTTATGCGCCAGGTAAATAGGCATCGGCATCAAAACGGGAGTTTCGCTGCAAGCGTAGCCAAACATCATGCCCTGATCGCCAGCACCGATAGCGTTGATCTCTTCTTCGCTTTGTTCACCAGTCCTGGTCTCAAGGGATGTATTTACTCCCATAGCAATGTCTGTGGACTGCTTAGCGATGGCGACCTGAATCCCACAGGTGTTGCCATCAAATCCCTTGTCACTATTGTCGTAACCAATATCGGTAATAACTTTTCGCGCCAGCTCTTCGTAATTTAAATTGGCCTGGGTTGTTATCTCGCCTAAAAACATCACGAAACCGGTCTTGGTTGCTACTTCGCAAGCGACACGTGATCCGGGATCTACTTCCAGGCAGGCGTCCAGGATAGCATCGCTGAGCTGATCGCAGATCTTATCAGGATGGCCCTCAGTTACCGATTCAGAAGTGAACATCAAACTTGGTGATTCCATAAAGGTAGTGCTCATTAATATCGTCCTCCAAAAATAAAAATTGCCCCTCAGAACATGAAAGGGCAAAGACACGCAGGTACGGCTGCCCTCTCATCTACCAGAACATCCGTCTGTCGGAATTGGCACCTTTGCCGCTCTGGTCATTGGAACAACTGCATTTTACTGCTTGCGGAATGACCAGATGTTGGTTAGGTTGCCGAGGCTTCGCAGGGCCGGTCCCTCCACCTCTCTGGATAAGAGTGCCGATAAGGGCTGTTTAATTGTGTTCGGGATGATACCATGGGAAATTATGGATGTCAAACAACCACCCAAATAATGAAATAATAGCCGATCAGCGCAGCCCACAACCAGGAGTCGATGCGATCAAAAACACCACCATGACCCGGGATAAGGTTGCTCGAGTCCTTCACTCCGCTCTGACGCTTGATCATGCTCTCGCCTAAATCACCTAATGTGGTAATTGTGCTTAATAATAGACCCAGCAGGGCGGCCTGGAGAGCAGTAATCGAGAAACCAGCACCAGCCCATAATTGCCATAAGTTGGCTAATCCGACGGCACCCAGCGTTCCAACCAGGACGCCCCCCAAATAGCCTTCCCAGGTTTTCTTCGGACTCAAACGTGGGCTGAGTTTGTGTTTTCCGAAACTGCGTCCGATGAAGTAAGCCCCTGAATCTGCCAGCCATACAATCGGCAGAACCAGCAGCAGCCACCAAAATCCCTCTGGTAGGGAACGGATAGAGATCAAGTATGAACCCAGCCAGCCAATGTAGAACGCAGCAGACAGAGTCACTGCGAAATCCGTACCTGCCTGATCGCGGCCGCGTTCATATGCCACCATATGGTAAATCATGCTGGCGATCAAGATCAGGCTGATCAGCAGGGGAGCACTTTCAAAACCATTCCATGCTCTTCCAAGTGCCAACCCAGCGGCTCCGGCAACCGCGATTACAACCGCAGGCTGCTGATCACTGCCGCGAAAAATCTGGCTGTATTCCCAGGCCGCAAGACCCACAATCAAAGTAACAAAGGCGCTAAATGCCCAACCGCCAATATAGATGATTACCAACCCGATGGGTAACAGGATGGCAGCCACAATGACTCTTGTTCTCAGCATAATGGATTCTCTTAGATGGATTCTGGGACGTGACCGTAGCGCCTATGGCGGAGTTTATATTCTTCCAGGGCGTGAGCCAGCTCTTCCTTGTCAAAATCAGGCCAATAGGTTGGGGTGAAATACCATTCGGAGTAAGCACCCTGCCAAATCAAGAAGTTGCTGCCGCGCAACTCCCCCGAGGTACGGATGATCAGATCTGGATCAGGTACGCCGGCTGTGAATAAGTATTTGCCGACCAAATCGGAGCTTACCTGATCTGGTTTGACATCGTCTTCAATCATATGCTGGATAGCACATACGATCTCATCGCGACCGCCGTAGTTAAATGCGACGCATAAAATCAGACGGTCGTTGTCTTTTGTATATTCAATTGCGTCGAGTACTTTTTGCCGTAAGGAAGGTTTAAGTCTATCCAGGCGACCGATATGCAGCAGGCGGGTTCCTTGTTTGTGGAGCTCCTCTAGTTCGCGATCAATCACATCTTCCAGGATGCGCATTAAACCCCTGACTTCTTCATAAGGGCGTCCCCAATTTTCAGTTGAAAAGGCGTACAGGGTGAGATATTTTACTCCGAATTCGACACAGGATTCAATCACCCGCCGTAAATTTTCTGTTCCTGCTCGATGTCCTGCCAGGCGCGGTAAGCCCCTGGCTAGTGCCCAGCGTCCATTGCCATCCATGATGATGGCTATATGGGTGGGGACTTGTTCAGGTGAAGTTGAAGGTTTTTTGCTCATAAAACCACGATCAAACTTCGAGGATCTCTTTCTCCTTACGTTCGCCGATGGCGTTGATCTCTTCTATAAAACGATCGGT
>DATKXE010000344.1:0-2670 GCA_035529195.1 Anaerolineales bacterium | reverse complement strand
AACGGGACATGGGAGTTGATGGCCTCCTCTAGCCACGCAGAACAACGCGCTCGTCGGTAGCTCGACGTGCTGCCTAACGGTTTTGAGCTCAGCGGCCAGGGATAGATTCTCTCGATATCAATTCGCCGTGCTTCCCTGGTCCGCTGCAGCGAATGGTTAGCCCGCAAAACACGATCTATTTAAAGTTCTCTTTCAAGAAGTCGAAAATCTTTTGCCAGCTGTCCTTATTCATGACGATCCCGTTGTGACCGCTATTGAATACAATATGTTCATAATGATTGTTGAATCCCTTAGTTTTCAAACGGTTCATGATTTGCTCGCTCATGTGGGTGGCTGGCCAAAGACGATCTCGCTCACCCGAAATAAGCAATATTGCTCCTTGAATTTTCTCCACTGGAATCGTTGCTTCTCTAGCTCTCGCTAAATTCCGGAGGGCCTCTTCATGCATTTTTCTAAGTCGCAATAATATTAAATCCCCTTTTTTGATAGAAGGTGTGTAAGGTAGAAAAGGCAAGCCTTCCCCATTACAAGACCAGGACGATTTGACATCTTTTCCAATTTCAAACCGATTTGTAGGTATACCTTGCCATACTACACTACTTGGCGAAAAAGCAATCACAGCCTTTACCTGGGGATATCTACTGCCCAGCAATAGTGCAGCTTCAGATCCTTTCGAACCTCCTAAGATCGCATACTCGTTAGGTACTATCCCTGCTTGAGTAGACAACCAATCGAATGCTTTTTCAAAATACTCTAAGGGGATTTCTTCTAGTGAGCTTGGTAGACCTTCAGACTTGAAATATGCAAGTGATAACAATGAATATCCTCGCTGAACCAGTAACTCAATGGGTCTCTTGATTCTGCTCCAGGTTTTTCCGCCTTCTGATCCCCCCAACAGGATTATCGCTTTGGAAGGCTGGACAGATTCGTCAGTGAAAAAATCCGCCACAAGGCCATTCTCAGTTACTTCATTTTTGATCATCGGTTCTCCAGCCAATCTTGTTTAACCGTCAAATCTATCTAATTATGCGGGCTAACGGTATGCGTTACTTGCCGGGGGCGGGACTTGGCGACACCATCGCCAGCAAAGCAACCTTCGAACGAATTTGCTAAATTTCGCGACGCATCCCCCCGGTCAAGTGCACGCTGTGTTAGGCAGCAGTCAGATTCATGTCCATTGGCTTGCGAAACCAAATATCTGTACTGAAGGTTTCGTAGCCCAGCCTTTGATAAAATCCAAACGCTCCGCTTTCGTTTTCCGAATCGACACCCAATTCCCCTTCTTCCATGCCTCGCTCCTTGAGAACCCGCAAGCTTCGCACAACCAATGCCTTGGCCAAACCGCGTCGCCGCCAGGGACGGCGAACAAAGACATGCTCTGTATAACCTCGTTTTCGCTTCAGGTCTTGATTTTCCACTTCATCGATGCGGGCGAGCACCATCCCAGCCACTTGATCACCATCCCAAGCAATTTGCCATAAATGGGGAGTAAGTGATGGATTGACCCGCCAAGATTGATATTTTTCCTCGGTCCAATTCTCGCCGACATATTCAAAGAGTTCCTGGTTTACCTCTTTTTGTGCTTCCCAAATGCTTCGGTAGTGTTCCGTTTGCACGGATCGGACTTGCAACCCTTCCGGCATATCTTGCTCGGGGATGACGTCCAGTCGATGCAGCATATTATGAAAATGGCGTACTGCATGATAGCCTTCACCTTCCAGCACGGAAATCCATTTCACCTGAGTCTCTGTCGCCCACGCTTGGAAAAAACGTTGGTGAACGAATGGATGACTGGCCGCAATATCTCGCAAGCGACGCTCATTTCGCCTGACCATCACTGGCCAAATTCCCTGATTTCTCCACTCCGAAAGTAGGTAGCTTGTTTGGGAATAGAGCCGCGTATCTTTCATCCCCGTATACCAGCTGACACGGCTGATACCAATCACGGGTGATTCCCCACCTTCGTTATCCACCTCAGCAAACAAGATATCCTTATTTGGATCAAAGCGATCAGATGGAGCACACCAACGCTTAATTTCTTTAAGCGACGCTGTTTCAATGATTTGATCAGCCTGGGCGCTTTGCATCAAGATAGACAAAATGAGAGAGTAATCAGCTTCCCCTTGAAAGCAACGGCTAGTTACTTCAGGGATGTCTGTAACGAGGCTGTTATCCCCTGCATACTTTTCTTTCGACACTCTGTTCTCCATAGAATCGAGATATTTGCGCCACAGATCAGACCCGTTGTGCTGCCTAACTGGTTGATAAGCAAACATCTTAATGCTCTATTTCAACCATACGCATACTATACGAATCAATTTTGAGACATACTACGGATATAGTCATTCTAGAGAATAATATCTACACAAAATCTGAGTATAAAGTAATTTAATGGAGCTTATCCCTAAGAATGTCACGATAAATGATTATATCAATTAAGATGAAACCAAAATCGAATAAGAATTCTCAAACATAATCTAGACCGTCTAATTTGTTTCTTAAATAGCATTCTCCCCGACTGATTAGAAATTTATTATAACTTTTTCAACAGCCTGAAATGATGTGCGACATGTGGTGCATGTGTGAAATCGATTACACTTATTGGAACACTTGGATCCACAATAACATGGTCATAAATGAGTTGAATGACCGCCCGGTCAGTGGTTATCT
>DATKXE010000343.1:0-3541 GCA_035529195.1 Anaerolineales bacterium | reverse complement strand
CTCGCTCCCATCGAGGAAACCGGTGCTGGCTTTGACCGCCGCCAAGATCACCGGCAGCACCACCGGGAAGAGCAAAATCGGCAGCAGGATATCGCGCGTCCGGGCCTGCACCGCCATGGCAGCCAGCAGGGTTCCCACCGCGACATAGCCGATCGATCCTAACAAGATCACCAGCAGCAGACCTGGGTTAAACAAATTGACATTGTACAGCAAGCTGTAAATCGGCAGGACGATCAGCTCCACCATCAGCATAAACACCAGGTTGCCTAACACCTTGCCAAAGTAGATCGCGCTGCGGTCAACGGGTGCCAGCAGCAGACCATCCAAACAGCCGCGGTCTTTTTCAACCGCCATTGACCGGTTGAGACCCAAGGTTCCGGCAAAGACAAATATCACCCACAACACCCCCGCCGTGATCGTGGGCTCTCTTCGCTGGGCGGGATTCAAATCCAGCGCGAAATTAAAGATCAGGATCACCAGGAGAGCAAACACCAGCATCGCAGAGATTAATTCCCGGCTGCGCAGTTCTGCAGATAGGTCTTTCCAAACCACAGCACCCATAGCACGCATGAAACCTGCCGCTTTACTGGTGGTGTTTTCACCGGGGAGATCAGATGATCGCCGTTCGATAGTCATGATTCTTTTAGTGCCTGTCGATAAAATGCCAGCAGGTCGTTCGGATCGATCTCGTCACGCTGCACTGAGGCGCTGATCACACCCCGCGAGATCACATCGAAGCGCGAGGCTAAATCTGCCGTGCGTGCCAGATCATGCGAGGTCATCACAACTGTGCGCCCGCGGGCCGCCACTTCCTGCAGCACCGTGTCCAGCATCGCACTCGCATCCTGGTCCAATCCGGTGTGAGGTTCGTCAAACAGCACCACATCTGGATCATGCAGCACGGCCCGTCCAATTGCCAGTCGCTGCTGCATGCCGCGCGAGAAGGTGCGCACCAAATCCCGCCGGCGGGTGGTCAGCCCCACCAGCTCCAAAACCTCCATCACCCGTTCTTGCAGATTGCTGACGCCATACATCCGCCCGTAGAAGCGCAGGTTTTCCTCGGCGGTCAGGTCCCCATATAAGAGCGGTTGGTGTGATACCACGCCCAGCCGCCGGCGAACCGCGGCTGCCTGGTCAGGCAAACGGTATCCGGCAATGTTCACTCCCCCCATCGACGGTCGTGATAAGGAGGCCAGGATCCGTAAAAAAGTCGTCTTACCAGCCCCATTCGGACCCAGCAAGGCCACGAATTCCCCTTGCTCAACCTCGAAATCCAGGCCGCGCAAAACGGTCTTCAAGCCGAAGCGCTTGACTAATTTGCGCACTTTAATCATGGCTGTTTTGACCTTGATGACCTGAAAAACTGGGAGACATTGAATTTGGTTGAATAAGCCAGACCAATATCACGCTTCATCTTCTTTAAGTACATTTTCGATACTTTCTTTTAATTCTTTCCGGCGTTTGAGATAAGCATCCTTGGGCAGTTCACCCGCTTTGTACCGGTCGTCAAGCGCCAGGATGGCATCCAGCAACGTATCTACATCCTCTCCACCATCCTGGGTCAAAGATTCTTCCTCGTGATCCTGTTCAGCTTGATCTGCTTTGCCATTGCGTGAGCGCAGGTAAAGCCAGCCGCCGGCCAGGATCAGAGCCACCCCAAAAGCCAGCAATCCGATCGTCAGATCGGAGTTGGAACCGAGCGACAGCATTGGCCCGCCTGCCGCAGGTTGTCCAGAAATATCGATCGCCAAATCAGTGCCAGCCTCCAGTGCGTCGCTGGAATACATATGGTAAGGAATACCCTGCACATCGCGAGTTCCCAGGTCATCGAGCTGCTCACCTTGAAACCTGATCCCATCCTCGGGGATCATGACCACCAGGGCATTGACCGGTAAATCTACCGCATGACGGAAATCCAGACCGCTTTTGTATGGCAGATCATATGAGTAAATCACCTGGTGCTGGGCCGCGCCTGGCCTGACGGCTGCAAAATCTCCAAATCCACCCGCCATCTCGATATAGCGCTCTCCCACAGTACCATCCTGGAATTGAAGATTGGTAGCCCCTTCTGGAAGAGCATAGCTCAATACGGGCTGCCCTTCTTCAGCTGCTACGACGATACGCTCATCTGGGTTGGAGATGATGTACATTTCAACCACCCGCAGCGTTTCTGGTTCGACATATTCAAACAGCAAGTGCAGCCGGTCGACCGTCAGCAGGGATGGATCGCTTGTGGTTTCATAATAGGGGATAATCAGGACCAAACTGGTGGTTTCCGCATCTACCACGGCGATATCGGAACTAGAAGCCACACCCTCTACCTCAATGCTGGTTAAAAATGCACGCCCTTCCGGCATGGGGACTTCTTCAAAAAGATAAGCACCATCTTGGTCAACGGGGGTTTCTGCAGTATAAGCTTGCTGCATTTGATCAAAACCGTGCAGGGTGACGTTCAAATCAGCAGGGAGTTTCCCTCCCGAGGCGCTCACCACCTGTCCCTCCACGCGGCCAAATCCTGAAACGCTTTCCGGAGTGGGAGAAGCCACTTCAATCTCGCCGCTTTCAGTAGCCGCAGGAATGGGGGTTTCAGCTGTATCGCTGGTCGCCACCTGGGAAGCGAAGGTCAATGACCTGAGGTAATCACTCACCGCCCAAATCTCCTGGGTGGATAGCTGTTCTGCATAAGCCGGCATGTCCGAACCCATACCCTCACTGATCGCCTGGAAAAGCTGTTCATCAGAGATTCCGGCCATCATTTCCAGGTCGATGAAGCTGGTCGGGGGCACTGAAAGCCCTCCGGCTTCAGGTCCTTTCCCATTCCCGTCAGATCCATGGCAGGCAGCACAGTTAGCCTGGTACAGTTCTTCCCCTGCCGCGATGATCTGCGCATTGGTGCTCAATGAATACAGGTATGCAACCACATCCCAGCGCTGCCGGTCGCTTAAGCTGTTGAAGGGCGGCATACGGCGTTCCAGATTACCTTGCGTGACAATCGTGTACCATTCGCTGGGGGAAGCGCTGCGAGAGACTTGATTAGTTCCCAATGCCGGAGCAGGCACCGGCAGCTGTCCAGCCATTGCTCCATCTCCCAGGCCTGTCACACCATGGCAAGGAGCACATTTATCAGCGTAAGTCGCACTGGCCGCGGCTGGGTCAGGTCGAACCAGCGGGTAAAGCGGACCGCTCAACGGCGGCTGGGTTGGCTCTTCAAAAGGCACTTCAGCTCCCGGGGGAGGCGTGATATCTTCTGCCAGAGAAAAGGAGCATGCGGATAATAGCAGCAAAGAGAGAATTGCCAGACTGAAGGTTCTGCTTGAATGATTGCGGTTCTTTGGTTTCACAATAAAATTTAGATCCATGCGCTGCACTTTCTCGTTATTTTTTTGATGGTTTAAGCGAGGGCATACCCACACTTGGGACAAAACTGGTCAGATTCCTGGACCGGGCGACCGCATTGCGGACAAAATCCGGCCGACTTACCTTCCCTGGCCCGTCGCCGGGCAGCCAATTGCAGTTCGACTTCATCGTCTGCATCCGTCAC
>DATKXE010000342.1:0-11187 GCA_035529195.1 Anaerolineales bacterium | reverse complement strand
CAACCACAATCGGTTCCATCGCCTTCTGCAGGTTATCTCCAGCGCCTACAGGTGTAATTCCTACCCTATCTAAATTATCCAGTGTGTCGAAGAAGGCCTGATCCCCACAATTGCTCAATCCACAGTTTTTGATGTGATTGGTTGCCACACTCATCAAGTCAAATCCAGCGCGCGCGAGAGCATCCGCATTCTCTGAGCTGCCAACCAAGACATAGGTGGGGACACAACCCGTGTGCGGAGGATAATCACTGATCGTAGCGTTTAAGGTCCCAATCGCCAATTCTGCTTGCTGAATGACTTCACGAACTTCATCAAACAGGTAATCGCTATCCTGATACTCATCGATAGCCGCTTGCACGCAGCGCGCGGGTACGATTACCCCGGTAAAAAGCAGGGTGGTCAGTGGGACGGGGGTTGGAGTATGGGTGCTCGTTGGTTCAGGAGGTTCGGTGGCTGAGATGGTTGCCTCGGGTGTGTGAGTATGAGTCGCTGGTATTTGAGTCGCTTGCAGGGTGGGGATTCCTTTGATTGTTTTCACTCCTGTACTCGCTGTTGGCTCGCTGAATTCCGAGCTCAGCTCAACTGTTGAATTCGGCGAAAGCTGGCAGGCAGCTAGCAGAAATACGAAACCTATAACTAATCTATTACGCATAACAGGCCACTGTGTCGAAAAATTTGCTACCCTCCCTGGGCAAAGTGGATTTCTTCAAGAACAGAAGAACCGTCTTCCTTTATTTCCGCTTCACCCAGCGCTTGCTTTGCCCGGTCATCGCCAATTCTTCCCAATGCCCAGGCAGCATGACCACGAACCAGGGGCTCGGGATCGTCTGATAGAGATTTGATTAATTGTGAAACGGCAGAGGTGGACTTTGCATTACCCAGTGCCACCGCGACATTGCGCAGGTAGCCCCGGCGCTTGGCGCGTTTAATGGGGCTGCCCTTGAACTTGCGATTAAATTCCTGGGGTGAAAGTGCCAGTTCTGAAATTAAATCAGGTTCTACCAGTGGGTCCTCCACCGGGTTTGTTTGCGGTTGGTGTGCAAAGCGCTGGTTCCAGGGGCAAACCTGCTGGCAAATGTCACATCCAAAGATCCAGTCGCCCAGCTGTGGGCGGATATCTCTGGGAATCGATCCCTTGAGTTCAATCGTCAGGTAAGAAATGCAGCGGGTTGCATCGATGGTTCTATCCAGCTGTATGCAGGCCGTCGGGCACGCTTCAAGGCAGCGGGTGCAGGTGCCACAGCGATCCGCGCTAAAAGGGATATCGGGTTCAAGATCAAGCCCTAAGAAAATTTCGGCCAGCAGGTAAAAGGAGCCTTGCTTCGGGTTAATCAAGCAGGTGTTCTTGCCGATCCATCCCAATCCAGCTCGCTGCGCAAAATCGCGTTCCAGGATGGGTCCCGTATCTGTATACCAGCGATTGGGGACTTTGTCTCCAACTCGTTCTTCAATGAAGGCGACTAGCTCCTTCAGACGAGCAGGGATCACATCATGGTAATCTTCACTCCAGGCATAGGAGGCTATCCGTCCTTTTGGTTGCTGATCGTCTCCTTCCAATATCCCCTGAGACAGACTTGGGATAGTATGGTGCCACCCAAGTACCAGGATTGATCGACATTCAGGCAAAATCAAGCCCGGGTTTTTTCTGCGGATACGAGCCCGTTCAGTATCCAGGTACCCCATCTCCGCGTGTCGACCTTGTTCTAACCAGCGCTGATAAACATCAAAATGTGGGGGAGGATCGGCTTTTGTGACACCGAAAAGGTTAAAACCCAAACGCTTCGCTTCTGCTGCGATTTCATACTTCAACGACATAGATTTTTCTAAGATCCGCAGGATAATGAAAAACTCGTCGGATTTGAGATCTTATCATTGGGTGCCAGGATGTGGAACTGGGCCCACCCATTGACCGAGTCCTCGATCTGCAGGTAATAGGTCACCGAATGTGCCCCCGCGTCAAAAGAACCGGTAAATTCCCCGGGTAAATTAAATGCGAATCCTGGGGTATCACTCCCGGCTTCCATGCGGTAGGAGACTGTAGCTGGCTCATCCAGGGTGAACGAGGCAGTGAAGGTGAAAGTGTGTGGACAATCACTTGGTGCGGCATCATCCACTTGTATAGAAACTTTCGTCACCTGACCAGAACCTGAAGGTTGTGGTGCGCTGGTGACTTCGGCGGGTACGTCTCCCAGCACATCGATCTGCACATAGACAGCGTATTCAAAATACTCACCAGCTGGATCGCGCATCTTCCAATAACCAAGATAATTACCCCCAGCCTGGGGAGCGATCATATCAACCGCAATATCCACAGTTCCTCCGGGGGATACATTTGCACTTAATGGCACTTCCTCAGGAGCTAACATCCGCTCTCCGGTAAAGAATGCCAGTCCATATTCTGGTGTCCAGGTGTTGGTCCCCGAATTGCGCAGCTTCCACACTTTGCTAAATGCATCTCCAGGATTGAAATCAGTCCCATCAGGGATGGTCACATCTGCCCAAAATTCAGCCTGGTTTATCCCACCTGTCGCTGCAGTAGGTTGAGGGGCACTGTTCTCGGGCGATTCATCAGTTAAATTAGGGTTAGTTACGGTAATAGCTGGGAGGGCATCAACCGGGATTGGTGAGGGGGTATTCGTCGGTTGCGGTTGTGCAAGTTCAGTCAGCTGAACTGCAGCAGTTTGCGCAGCGGCTGTAAGGATCGTTTCCGGTTCCGGGGTCGGGCTCGCATCACCCTCTGCTGAGGAACAGGCGGCAAATAACAGGCTCAAGCTGACCCAAATCATGGTGAGTTTATATTCGATCCGCATTGGTAAACCTCTATTCTTCCCGTTCGATGCGCGCAGATCCCCATACAACCAAATCATTGGCGGGAGAACCGTCAGCGAACACATCCAAAACGAATTGAACTTCCTGGCCAGCATAATCAGACAAATCAACATCCGCAAATATCAAGCTGCCATCACAGGATTTTGCCCACTCCCCAAGTTTGGTAACCGTCTCTCCCTGTTTGATGCTGAATTGGTATACGACCTGCCCTTCATTGCAATTCTGAAGAAATCCTAGCTTACCTTTAAAATGGTCTTTCTGCCCAATCGAATAAGATGGGTATATGCCTGTGATCCTGCCATCAGCTATTTTCTTGGGTCCAGTGACCAAAGCCACCCCAGAAATCTTCCCGTTTTCCAGGCGAAAATCATCTTTCAGCTTGGCTACACCATCTGGATTATCATCTGCACCCCCAAATGGCACTTCTGTCGTACTGCCCCCACCACTGCCGACCCATGCTGCGGACTTGGCTTGAATATTGAAATCAAAGGTGAGACCGCTCTCAGGTGCAATCTTGATCTTCACCCAGAAATCCTTATCTTTATCTGCTCCCAATCCAAATATCTGACCTGCCGGGTTGCGCAGCTTCCAATAGCCCTGATAGGTGCCTGGGGTTTCAGGAGCGGTCAATTCCAAAGAGATGTCAATCGTCTCTCCGGGAGCAACAGTTCCGCTGGTCAGTACTGCTGAGGCTGGTCCTCCCATGGCATCCCCGTGGTCGAACACGATCGCGTAACTCGAATTCCAGGTGCAGGTGCCATCATTACGCAAGCGCCAGGTCTTGGTAAATTCCTGTCCAGGATCTAAAACAGTGTTGTCGGGAATCGTCACGTCTTTATCAAAACCTGCTTGGTCGCATACACCTTGGGTCGTCGTTGGAGTGGGTGCTGCAGCTGTTGGCAAAGTAGGAGACGGAACCGGTGGTGGAGTAATGGTTGCGATTGGCTGCCCTGGGGTAACTGTCGGTTGGACGCCTGTTGACACCAGCGTGAGCTGAGCCTGGATTGTTTGAGCGGCGTATGTTTTCAACAATACCGGTCCGGAAGGAGTAGGTGTCCCTTCCCTGGGGAAATTGCACGCCAGCGCGCCAAGAAATAACAATAGGACGGGAATTGCTAGACGGAAATTACGGATAATCTGCATGGCTGTGTCCAATATACAGGACAGAACGATATTTCAAGACTCTTAACTGTCACATTATAGGGTACTATACTTTCCCTATCCGCCAATGTCAAGAATTTGATGAATGCTAGGTTAATACAGCCGCGGGTTTCTTCGCCTTAATCAGCGCTAAAAAAAATCCACAAAAAGAGCTTGCTTTTCAGGATCTAACAGTTCAGTGTGTGGATTGAACCAGCTCCACCAAAATCGGTGCTGGCTGTTCATTTACTAGACGACCTTGCATCGACCACGGTCCAGTCCAGGTGATTGTGATAGGCAAAATCTTTCCCATGAGGGATTGCCCTGATTCGACGAACACCAGCTTGTTGGTGGTCGTGCGTCCCTTCCAACGACCTCGCACCTCTTCCTCAAAGAGCACCTCAACCGTCTGGCCGAGATAATTTTGATTGATCTCAGCAGAGATATTTTCTTGCAGAGCTTCCAGGGCACGGAAGCGTTCCCATTTCTCTTGCTCGCTTACATCATCTTCCAAGCGACGTTCAGCAACGGTACCTGAGCGGGTTGAGTAGCGTGCCAGGTGAGCCACGTCCATTCTCAATTCCGCTATCAGATCATATGTGCGTTGGAATTGGTCGCGGCTCTCCCCGGGAAAACCAACAATGATATCCGTGGCGATCGACACACCCGGAAAATCCCCATTGAGTCGTTCACGGATTTTTGCGACCAATTGTCTGTACTGGGCTGCAGTGTAACCGCGGCGCATGTCTTCTAACACTTGGTCATCACCTGCCTGGACGGGCACTTCGATATGCGGCATAACTTTTGGCAGCCCAGCTATGGTATCCAGAAGTTCATCGGTCATCCAATTCGGATGAGATGTCAAAAACCGGATGCGCTCCAATCCCTCTACTGAATGGAGGATGTGCAGTAATTTTGCCAGATCAAGACCATCTGGGAAGTCTTTCCCATAGCGGTCGACGATCTGCCCCAACAGGGTGATCTCTCTAACACCTTGATCTACGAGAGCTTTTACTTCCGAGATGATCTCTCTTTCTGGCCGGCTGCGCTCGACTCCCCTGCGATATGGAATGATGCAAAACGTGCAGGCATGTGAGCATCCCAGGACAACAGGAACAAACGCAGAAACCAATTGATGGCGTTCATGCGCGGGAAGGATCAGATCACCATCCATGAATGCGAAGCGCTGGTCTGTCTGCTGCTGCTCCAGATCACGCGTCTCATCTTGAGTCAGGTGGGCGATTAACGGACCTGGATCAGATGGTGGAGAAAATACATCCACATAGGGAAAACGTTTCTGGAGGTGCTGGCTGCCTTTTACTCCCACTAAACATCCCATTAAATTTATGACCAAATCCGGATTACGAGTTTTCAGCGGTTTCAGGGACGACAGGCGGCCGACCGCTTTATCTTCAGCACTCTGGCGCACCACGCAGGTGTTAAGCACAATCACATCGGCTTCCGCCGGGGTTGGCGTCAAGTTGTAGCCCAAAGCCTCCAGAGCTGACCCCACCCTTTGGGAATCAGCCACGTTCATCTGGCAGCCTTCGGTCCAAATATGATATTTCATATCCGGTATTATATCAGGGATGCCGTGATCCTTTACAGCTCGGCAGCTGGTATGTTCAACTAAACGCAAGGTAAATTTTACCGCTAATGCATATATTTCATCAGCCATTAATCATGCGGTGATAAAATTCCGAGCATGTCTAAATCGACCTGGCTGAAGTTGGGGGTGATCGCTATCGTGCTTCTTATCGTTGGGGTTCTGCTCTACCAGATCCCCGCGATCAACATCAGATTAAGCTGGCGATTAGATGTTGCCAGGACCTACGTCCGCAACGTGATTAATCCAGTTGGACAGATGCCCACCCCACTTCCACAGCCTGCAGCTGCAGTCACCTCATTTCCAACCTTTACACCCACAAATCCTCCCACTGAGGAAACCCCTTCACCTGGACCCACTGCAACCAGGACGAGCCGTCCCACGGAGCTGCCCCAATTTATTGATTTGGGTTCTCCTGCCTGGGAGAAGCAGACCCCCAACAACTGTGGACCGGCTACCCTCTCCATGTACCTGAACACCCACAACTGGGAGGGCAGCCAGACGGATATCTCTGACCTGCTCAAACCAGAAACTGGCGATCGCAATGTTAATGTCGAGGAGCTGACCCATTTCGTGCGCACCCAGGCTGGATGGTTGAACGCGGAATACCGGGTGGGAGGAGATATTGAATTATTGAAAAAATTCCTGGCAGCAGGTCTCCCGGTGATGATCGAAGAAGGGGATCTTCTCGACGAAGGGTATTGGCCAAACGACGATCGTTGGGCTGGTCATTACCTGCTGCTTACCGGTTACGACGACGCGGGCCAAACATTCACCGCTCAGGATACATTCCGCAGTCCTGACCGTAGCGTCCCTTACCAGTCCGTATTAGCAAATTGGCAGGCTTTTAATTATGTCTACCTTCTCGTGTTCCGAGCAGATCAGACAGAATTGGTCAAATCCATTCTTGGGGAGCATTGGGATCCCGACGTTAACCGCCAAAAAGCCCTTGAATTGGCACAATCTCAAACCGTAGATGAACCAGAGAATGCTTTCACCTGGTTCAACCTGGGCAGCAACCTGGTATATTTCGAACGCTACCAGGAAGCAGCCCAAGCATACGACACAGCCCGGCAAGTTGGACTGCCACAGCGCATGCTGCGCTACCAGTTCGGTCCATTTTTCGCTTACTTTTTCGGGGGACGCAATGACGATCTGCTGGTTTTAACCGATTATGCCTTGCAGCGCACACCAAACTCAGAAGAAACTTTGCTCTGGCGCGGTTGGGGGAAATACCGGGCAGGAAATACACTGGATGCCATGAACGACTTCCAATCTGCTCTGGAGGAAAATCCTTATTACGAGGATGCCAAATACGCCCTTGAGTATGTCACTTCGAATCCATAAGAATTAAGCCCTCAACCCCCGGCTTAACGCTCATCTCAATTCAAATTCTTCACCCTGGGAGGGATATACCAGTTCACCAGATAGATGAACTTAGATGATCGAAACGAACCCATCTGGATTTGACCCCCACCCAATATGCTTTCAAACTCTTCCTAAAATTAACCGATAAATATATTTCAGGTTCATTGGCTGCCCTGAAAGCATGGTTTGAGCATGGAACATCCTTGCCACCACTCGCAGGATAAATACCGCTGATAGCAGCATCAGGAGCACCGAGAGCATCAACTGCCATCCCGGCACTGAGGTGATGGAAAGGCGCAGCATCATTGTTACGGGTGCTGTCAAAGGGAAAATACTCAGCCCGATTGCCAGGAGACCATTTGGCTGCTGGATTAATACACTGATGAACATCAGCGGGATGATCATCGGCAGGATCACAACCATTGTCGCTTGAGACGTTTCCCGCAGATTGGGGACCAGGGCGCCCACTGCGCCCAATAAGCTGGCATAAACTGCATAACCCAGCAGGAAATAGACCAGTCCCCAGAGAAGGATATGGGGTGCCAATTGAAATTCTGCTGGCAGCTGGAATGTCGAACCGCTCAGCACCAATAGAACATAGGCCGTGCCCACCCACAGGATATTGACCAGCAAACCTATCAATCCCAGGCCGATGAATTTTCCTGACAACAGCTCTCTTGGAGTGATTGTCACCAGCATGATCTCCAATACCCGGCTCTCTCTTTCCTTATTAATACTGCTGACTAAGAATCCAGCTGACATCAATATCAGCATGTAATACATCAGCATCACTATATAGGGGATGAAGAATGCCAGAGGGGTGTTCTGGGCGATCCTGGTGGATGGATTGAGGACCATCACCTGTAATTCAAAGGGATTCGTAACCATAGCAGCCAGCTGGGAATCTCCATCTAGCAGATTCAGTTGGAGCACCTTGTCAATCAGTGATCCCCGGTTGAAGGCATCCATCGGATTGATTTCGCCGCTGGTAAATTGGATCTGTCCGTGCTGCAAATAATCTTCAGGAACCAGGTAGAAGGCACTGATCTCTCCAGAAAGGAGCGCCTGTTCGGCAGATTCACGGTCCGGGTAGCTTTGTAAATCTTCTTCCGTAATATTCTCTGGAATGATTTTGATCAACCCACTGTAGTCTACAAACCCTTCCGGCACAGCGGTTCCTGGTTGACCAGGATTCATGATCCTGGACACAGCATCTGGGGCAGATCGATTGACCAGCGAAGCCGCAGTAAAAAGTAAAGCTGAAATTAATGGGATGCCAAATGCAGTCAGCAGGAATGAGCGTCTGGTGACAGTACTGATCACTTCTTGCCGCAACACAAGCCAGGTACTCATCTTTCTAACTCACCTTTTGCATTGAAGCCCAGGAACTCTCGCCAGGCAACCCGCTGGCCATAACGAAGCATGCCCAATCGGAAAGCTCTCCCAGCGAACCACACCGCAGCAACCGCGCAAATGACCAGCAATGACAGACTGAGTACAATTTGCCAGGGGGGTATCGGTGCAAATCCTGCCCGTATGGCCAGGGTGATGGGTGCGGTGAATGGAAAGAAGCTTAATCCCACAGCCACCGGGCCATTGGGATGATTGATCAAAGTTAACGCAAACCAGAATGGGATAAACAGCGGCAGTGTAAAAAGGCTGGTCACCTGTTGAGCTTCCTGAGCATCGGTTAAAGTTGCACCGACTGCTACCATAAGTGCAGCGAGCATGATGAAGGCTGGCACAAATAAGACCAGTGCAAAAGCAAGGTAACTCATAGGAAATGAAATCCACTCCGGCAGATCGATAAACAGGCTGCCAACCAGAGCTAACAACAGAACCATTCCAAACCAGACGATCAATTGCGTCCATCCAACCGCAATAATGCCCACGATTTTTCCCGCCATCAGCTTATTTGGCGTGATAGTGGTTACCAGCAGCTCCATGGTACGGTTTTCTTTCTCTTCAACCACAGCCTGCAGTAAATAACCTGAGGTTGCGAAAACAGCCACGAGAAAGATGAATCCGACCATGAATGGCAGTACGAATCCCAACCAATCTCCTTGGACAAACTGGCGCGATCCATCAATCGACTGCACAACCAGCTGGTTGCCTTGCGTTACGCGCTGAACGACCTCCGCTGGAAATTGTGCCAGCAAGTTTGCACGTACAAACTGTGCGAATTGACTGGTTGCCACTCCGCTTGGCTCTTCTAAAGCAACTAATTTTGTTTGCCTGGTATCCAGGTAATCGGAACTGAGCACATAATAGGCTTGAATCTGTTCGGATTGCAAAGCATCTTGAGCCATTTCTTCGCTTTCAAAGTGAAGCAGATTTACCCAGCTCGTATTGTCTGCTGTGGTATCCGGTCCCGTCAGTAAACCAGAATGATCTACATAACCGATCGGTTTTAGATTAAACTCCGAACGGACTAATAAGAAGATGACGAAAGCCATGACCAAAATGAATAACGGCAGGCTGAGCAGTGCA
This sequence comes from Anaerolineales bacterium, assembly GCA_035529195.1. Lineage (GTDB taxonomy): Bacteria > Chloroflexota > Anaerolineae > Anaerolineales > UBA4823 > PFL25. The sequence continues at coordinate 1,754 of DATKXE010000342.1, read as the reverse complement.
AACAAGAATCGTTTGCGAAATACGTGCCGGGCATACTCAAAGGTCATCACTTGCCAAATTTGGTTCATTCGCTCGACTCAGGCTCCTGGACTACCTGAATAAATATTTCATCCAGGGTCGGAATGGCGATCTCAAACCATTCCACCTGGATGTCGGCAGAAATCAGCTCGTTGAGGATTTCTTTTGGCGTGGTGTTTGGTGAAAGCGTTAAACGATAAGCTGCATTGTGTGATTCAACCTGCACAACCCCCTCCAGCGGCGGTAATTTCTCACCAGTACGAACGAAAATCGAGTTTCCAGCATACTGAGTGCGGATTGTGCTAATCTCTCCATGCAGCAATGTCTGACCATGATCGATCAACAAGATCCGGTCGCACAACTCTTCAACCTGGTGCATTTGGTGCGTGGACATGATAATCGCGACACCTTCTGCGCGCAAATCCCTCAGGATATCTTTGACCATTTTCGTGTTCACCGGATCTAAGCCGCTGAAGGGTTCGTCTACGATGACCAGCTCCGGTTTGTGAATCAGCGTGGCGATGATTTGTGCTTTCTGCTGCATACCCTTGCTGAGTTCCTTTATGGGTTTCCTGCGGTACGTGGTCAAGTTAAAACGCTCCAGGTAATCCAGCACCCTGGATCTCGCTTCTGATTTCGGGACACCTTTTAATGAAGCAAGATATACCAGGCATTTCTCCAGGTGCACATCCTGGTAAAGGCCACGCTCTTCCGGCATGTAGCCAATATTTGACAGTTTTGCTTCATTCATCGCTCCACCCAGAACAGCGATCTTGCCCCGGTCAGGTTTGAAGATATCCAACACCAGTCGGATGATGGTCGTCTTGCCTGCGCCGTTCGGCCCTAACAAACCAAAGATTTCCCCTTTAACCACATCGAAAGTGATATCATTGACCGCAATCACTTTCCCAAAGCTTTTTCGTACCCCTTGGATATCTACAACTGGTAAAGCTTTCATACACAACTCGACTTGAGGGTTCGGCTAAATGTAGCGCATTATACACTGGTTTCGAAGTGCTATAATTGCAACAAGAATCCTGTTTGGTGAGATATGTACAACCTCCAATGAAATCAATTTGCGTATATTGTGGTTCTTCAGACAAGGTCAATTCAGAATATATAACAGCAGCTCATAATTTTGGCGCAGTTATTGCTTCCCGCGGGGTCCAGCTGATCTACGGTGCTGGTAGTACCGGATTGATGGGTGCATTAGCCAACGGTTCACTTGAAAATGGGGGTGAAGTGATCGGCGTGCTGCCCAAAATATTCAACACCCTCAATCTAGCACACCAGGGATTAACCCGTCTTGAAATCGTAGAGGATATGCACCAGCGAAAAGCGCGCCTGGCAGAGCTGGCAGACGCATTTGTGGCTATGCCTGGAGGTTTTGGAACACTGGAAGAGCTCTTTGAAATACTGACCTGGGCTCAAATCGGATTGCACCAGAAACCGGTGGGTCTGTTAAACATCCGCCAATACTTCAACCCGCTGATAGAAATGATTAACCAGGCCAATGCTGAAGGATTTATTTACCAGGAACACCAGGCATTGTTTACCGCTGCAGATGATCCACATGTGCTGCTCGATGCCTTATCGAATCATAAACCGCCACGCGATTTAGACCGCTGGCTTACCCGCGATGATTGATCCTCACCCACCAGATCACAGATAAATTTACTGCTCAACCACCAGCGCCATCCAATCCCCCATTTGGCGTTTTTGTACCAGCTGCAAAC
>DATKXE010000341.1:0-13087 GCA_035529195.1 Anaerolineales bacterium | reverse complement strand
CGGCTGATGACACGCTCAACCAGTGTTGTCCCTAGAAATGGGAGCAGCGCTTTATCCTGGCCCATCCTGCGTGATTCCCCACCCGCCTGAATTGCGACACTTTTCATACTGAGATTATAATTGAGTTATCACTTGGAGATTGATATGGGTGCTTCTTCAATCGATTACTTCCATGAGACACGTCGCCATGTATATGTACCGGAGTGAATGTTATGACAAATCTGGCACAAACCCTGGATAAATTAACGGTAGAAGGTGAATTGTATGAGCCGATGAGCAGTGACGCATTGGTCTGTACTGCCTGCGGACACCGATGTCTGATCAGGGAGGGCCGGCGCGGGATCTGCCAGGTGCGCTTCAACGAAAAAGGAAAACTCAAGGTGCCGTGGGGGTATGTCGCAGCGCTGCAGGTGGATCCGATTGAAAAGAAACCCTTTTTCCATGTGCTGCCTGGATCAGACGCCCTGACTTTCGGTATGCTGGGATGTGATTTCCACTGCTCATATTGCCAAAATTGGCTTTCCTCTCAAACCCTGCGCGACCCGGCCTCAGATGTTTCCACCAACTATATACAGCGCACATCTCCTGAGCGGCTTATCTCTTACGCGGTGCGATCTGGAGCCAGCGTGGTAGCATCATCATATAATGAACCATTAATCACCACTGAATGGGCGGTAAGCATCTTTAAGCTGGCGAAACAGGCCGGTCTCAAATGTGTATACGTGTCAAATGGGAATGCTACACCAGAGGTTTTACGCTACCTGCAGCCTTACCTAACGGGTTATAAAATCGACTTAAAAACAATGCAGGACCGCCAGTACCGCAAACTGGGCGGCGTCTTAAACAATGTGCTTGATTCAATCCGCCTGGCACAGGAATTGGGATTCTTCGTGGAGGTCGTCACCCTGGTTGTACCCGGATTCAATGACTCTACAGAAGAATTAATGGACGCAGGTCATTTCATTGCTTCGGTTTCAAGCGACATACCCTGGCATGTCACTGCTTTCCATCCAGATTACAAAATGAAAGAACCACCCCCCACATCTGTGGATACATTAATCCGGGCAGCAGAGATCGGCCAGGAGGCTGGTTTGAATTATGTATATGCCGGAAATATCCCAGGTAGAACAAGAGAATACGAGAACACCATTTGTCCAAATTGCAGTACGACATTGATTGAACGCTACAGCTATGTGATACAGGGCTACCACTTGACCCCAGAGGGGAACTGCCCAAAATGCGGAACAGAGATACCGGGAATTTGGACTGACCAGCCCAAACAGGTGCGCATTGGAGGCCTTGGCATGCCAAGGTCAGTAACATGGTGAGCAGCTGCTCATGTATGGTGAATTGAATACCAAGTTCCGGCATATGTCTTGCACCATACAAAATCAACTTTCATGAATAATCCATTAACGATTACAATGATTGCATAACACCATGGGAGATTCAATCGACCTACTCATTCTACCGTTAGCTCGCATAGCTGGCCAGGAACAACCCAACGTTCTGGGCTTATATGTCGCCCCTTCGCCGAGAAAGTCAGCGCGCTTCCGCAAACGTGATCGTTTGATATTGCACCTGTTCCTGGATGGCAATGCACCGCTGCCTCCCGATCAGGTTGACCAAATATTGGTAAACCTGGCGAAAACATATTTCAAAACAGCTGGCACAGTCACCACCGCATTACGATCAGTCGCAGAAACCCTCAACCAATACCTGCTTGATCGAAATATTCGAAATTCAAGCACTGGCCGCCAGGCAGTTGGATATCTCAGCCAAATTGTGCTCCGGGATAATCGCCTGTCCATTGCTCAATCCGGACTCTCGCATGCCTTCCTATTAACATCCACCTCGGTTGAGCATATTCAAGATCTAAATTTAGCCGGCAATGGACTGGGATTGAGCCGCACCACCCATCTCCGCTTTACTCAGCAGGAATTACAGATTAATGATGCGGTGGTCATTTCAATCCAATCTCCTGCATCCTGGACACTGGATTCATTGCGCAGTTTTCAAGGACAAGGACCTGAGGGTCTCCGCCGCAAGCTGCTCTCCAGAGCAGGAGCTGAACTGGATAGTTTCCTGGTACATGCCCAAAGCGGGAGCGGAGAGCTTCGACTTCTGCGACCCGTTAAGCAGGCGAAACCAATTCCAATCCCGCTTCCCGCAGCAGCGATTGTGGCCGACGGTATAGTTGAAACTGTCTCAACTGAAGGTGCCCAACCTGCCAGCGAAGCTATTCAAACCTCTGAAGATACTTCGCTTGCTCCTTCGATACAACCAGATATTAGTACACCAATTTCTGAGGAAACTGTTCCTCCCCAAAAGGTCGCTGAAGCAGTGGTGATCTCGCAAACTCCAGCTGCAGATCAACCACCAATCGCACAGCCAATCGAAAACGGATCAACAGGAAGAAGCGCTGTTCAAACGATCACCAATGCTTTGCTTAAACTCTACCTTGAATTGGTTGCATTTCTAAAGGGCATTCTTCCGGATTCGGGGATATTCACCCTGTCCCCATCAACCATGGCATTTACTGCTATTGTTGTGCCATTGACAATTGTAGCTATTGCCGCGTTTGTCTATTTCCAACGGGGTCGGGAAGCCCAATATAACATCCATATCGCTGCAGCTCAAGAAGCCGCTCAGCTCGCAGAGACAAAGACCGATCCCCAAGAGCAGAGGTTGACCTGGGAAGCAACATTACTCCACCTGAACAACGCTGAAATTTATAAAAGCACAGACGAATCACAGGAACTGCGCTTACAGGCCCAAGATGTAGTGGATACCCTGGATAGTATCGAGCGTCTCGACTTTCGGCCAGCCATCATCGACCAGATTGGAGAGACAGCTCGGATCATCCGTCTCATAGCTCGGAATGATGGCTTATATATGCTGAATGGGACCGATGGAGTCGTCGGGAGAGCCATCCTGACGGATGAAGGTTACCGTTTAGATACTACCTTTCAATGTGGACCCGGTCCTTATGGCGGTTTTATTATCGGTTCCCTGGTTGATATCGCGGCCATGCCTCAGGGGAATGACCTCAAAGCCACTATCTTGGGTATTGACGCTAATGGGAATCTATTACGCTGTATTCCTGGAGAACTTCCGGTTGCAACCCCACTGGAACCTCCTGATATCAACTGGGGGAGCCCACGCAAAATTACTGTCGATGGGAATGACCTTTACGTCTTGGACCCCCAAACAAATGCTGTATGGATCTACAGGGGCATGGATGTTTCTCAGGCACCGAGATTATTTTTCGATCAACAGATTCCTCCCTTGCAGGATGCGATTGACATGGCAGTTAATCAAAATGACCTTTATTTGCTTCACGAGGATGGTCATTTGACAACTTGTGTATATGGTGCACTCTCAACCTCACCAACGCGCTGCAAAAATCCAGAAATTTTTACCGATCCACGACCTGGTCGACAGAGTGGACCATTCATCGAGGATGCATTCTTTTCCCAGTTACAATTTTCTCCCCCACCAGAACCATCTATCTACATGCTGGATCCGCTCTCTCAAGCCATTTATCGTTTCAGCGTTCGCCTAACCCTCGACCGCCAATTCCGTTCGAAAGAATCCCTCATGGAATTTCCTTCCTCAGCATTTACTGTAAATCGAAACAGCCATGCGATATTCATGGCTGTTGGGAATCAGGTGTATTACGCCCCCTTACCTTGAAGTTCGCATTTTCTAAATTTCCCCCGCTAAAAATCTAAATCGAGAGCGCCTTCCACAACTATATGGAAGCTAACACATCCAACCATACTTTATTGTATATTTACTTATCAATCCGGTTTGACTAGGGACTTGTAGTTGTTGAGGTAGGCCAGGGTGTATAAGTGGCAGGAAGGGTGGTTTCCGCGGTTGGATTGCTGGAAGCTAGTGGTGATGGACTGTCTAGCGGCGTGATTTCCGGTGTTGGTGGAGGTAGTGTGGGTAAAACCGCTGTTTGAGTCAGCATCGGTATGCCAAGACCCGCTGTACCGCCAGGTACTTGTGTTGCGGTGTTTGAATCTCCTTCCCAAAAATACATCCGGTAAAACCAGGTGGCCATGATTGCGATAACCAGTACAGAGAAAAGAACGAGCACTATGGTGAACCGATTTCTCCTCTTGGGTACAGATACAATTTCTTTGTCATCCGGTATCTGGATTCCAATTATGGTGATATTATCATGACCTCCCCGCGAATTTGCGAGCTTGATTAATCGATCGAGAACTTCTTCCAATGGATGCTTTCCAAGTGCGGAATAAATCTCATCATCTGATACAAGATCTGTGAGACCATCACTGCATAACAGCAGATAATCCCCCGCTTCGAGATGCATTCCTTGATTAGCCACAGATTGCTGATCACGACCCTTTGATGGGTGATTAATTCGGAAATCAGGAATTGAAGGCTGCTTGGAGCCCAGGTATCGGCGAATGAGATGCGCATTTGGATGTGAACGCACCTGATCTCGTGCTAATACCCCGGACTCTATCGCTTCCTGCACCCAGGTATGGTCAATGGTCAATTGGCTAAATTGATCACCCCTCTTGAGATAAATTCGAGAATCCCCCATCGAGGCCAGGTAAAGTTGATCCCCGATTATCCAGACACATGCTGCGGTTGTGCTCATGCCCGCACTGGCTGGATTAATTGTTGCTTGGGAATAAATTGCCTGGTTTGCGCGGTGGAAGGCTCCTTCCATCGTTGCCAACGGATGATCAGCATCACTCTCAGCGATCAATTGACTGATCATATCCACTGCAATCGAAGAAGCCACTTCACCGGCCTGGTGGCCCCCGACTCCATCAGCAACGATAGCTACAATTGAGGCTGTGGGATCTGATTCGCTAACGACGTATGCAAACACACCGTAATTATCCTCATTGTTCTTTCCACTCATCCCTGGATCGGTAGCAGCAAAAACAGGGAAGTGAGTACTTTTTGTCGAGATCATTCTGTGTTTTCGAACCTCAGCACTGGTTTGCGCACCCGTTTGGGATTGCGGAGAATGAATCTAAATCCCATGCGCCCAAAATGGACCAGGTCTCCATGCTGGAGAATTTGTCCTTTGGCTGAGACTGGTAAGTAATTCACCCAAGTGCCTGCGGTGGATCCCTCGTCTGAAAGCCGATAGCTATCCATTGATTCTCGTTCCAGGTAGGCATGCACACCTTCGACCGAGTCATCAGTCAATACCTGGTCAACAATATTTTCATCTTTCCCAATAACCACCCTACCTTTTGTGATCGCCATGGGTGGCTGGCTATCTTCCGAATTGGAATCCGTGATGGGGATAAATTGGGCGTAAGGTTTAGTAGTTATCGGACCGCGCGGCCATTGAATCCGGTTAATCCAAGATGGACGAGATTGGGTTGAATTTTCCTGATTAATTTGCACCGGCTGCGTAATCGGTCCAGTTTGCTTTTTCTTGCGGCGCCTATCCCGCAAAAATCCAGGTTTTAACCTGCCACCGAGGACAAATACCAATAATAAAATCGCTCCTGAAACAACAACCAGAATTGCGGCCAGAATAATACGGTTTTGTGAAATGAGCCCAAAAAAGCTCTCATCTGAACCGCCAACATTCACCTGGATCGAGGTTTCAACGCTCTGACTGGTCAATCCCAAGCTATCCTCGACCTCTACCACTAAAATATGCTCTCCATTGGAAGCATATTCGCTCAAATCCCAGGTAAAGCGGTCAAAGGGTTCAATTCGATTGACATCGGTCGCCACCCCATCGACAAAAAGGGTTGTTTCTGCAATGGGGCGTGAATACCCATCCGGAAATTCAATTAATAATTCCAGTGATTGGGAATTTGGAGACAGTGATTGCGATTCGCTCTCCGGGTCAACGATTGTGCGTTCGATTTCCATCGGAGGGGATACGAAAGTAATACTTGGTGGTACTACTTCCAGATCAAATGCTTGCTCTGGTGATGTGATAGTTAATCCTTCAATCGTAACCTCGGCACTCGTCTGATGCGGCCCGCTGGTGCTGATTTGTGAATCATATGCCAGGAAATAAGTATTCCTTAATGCTTCAAGAAAATTTTCCGGTGATGGGATTGGCTCCTGCCCTGAATAGGCAAACAACGCTCCTCCAGTTTCTTCTGCAAGGAACCTCATCTGTTCCGCTTCTGGTGAGGAAAATAACTCCGCGGATGCAACCAGCCAGATGAAGATTTTTACGCCCTGCTGGGTCGCCCGGGCAGCCAAGCTCTGCAAGCCTAAGGACACATCCTGTGCTGGGAGTGGGGTGACAAACAGCACCGCGCTTGACATACCAGGAGTTGAGGTTGGATCGGCAGCCACATCCAATGCACGCGTCAATATATCGAAGTCCGGACCTGTCTCTTCACCTGTTGGATTAAAGGATCCCAGCGATGCTGCCCACCGGTTGAGATCAGTTTCGTGGGTAGATTCGGGGCCGTCGGCAACGATGATGCTCAAATCATCCACCGTAGAACCTTGCCGTGCATCTGCCCAATCCTGCAGCGCTTGGGCCAGATATTCATAGCGGCTTACCCCTTGGACATCACGGATATCAAAGGCAGGACCAGGGCTGATTGCCAGCACAAATTGGACTCCTGTGCGCATGTGCTGCAATTCCTGAACCGGTATTTGACTGCCATCCTCGATGATGTGAACATTCTGCTGCTCTAAACCATGGATGAATTCCCCCTGTGGAGAACGAACATCCAAGTAGCTAGTTATGCTGGGAAATTCTTGCGTATTTACTGGAGCTAAGCGAACCTGACTCCCCTCTTGCGCACTTATTGGACTGTATACAGCCCCCAATAACAGGATCAAAATCCAAATCAGGGTCAGGATGCCCCTGTGCGGAGCTAGAGACATAGCCGAATTTTAGCACATGTTCGTGGAAATAGCCCTGCGGAAATATTCATTCCCATTCAATGGTTGCAGGTGGCTTACTGGTGATGTCGTATACCACCCGATTGACTCCCTGAACTTCGTTGACGATCCGGTTGGCAATGCGAGCCAGGAAGTCATGCGGCAACCGCGCCCAATCTGCAGTCATAAAATCATCCGTTGTGACCGCTCTGATGGCGATCACTTCCTGGTATGTGCGTTGGTCTCCCATCACACCCACCGAATGCACCGGCAACAAAACTGCAAATGCTTGAGACGTGCCTTGAATGCCATCACCACCTGTATTGAGCACCAACAATCCTGCAGCTGCCAATTCCTGATTGAGGATGGCATCTGCAGCTCGCAAGCGTGCCAATCTATCGGGGTTGATTTCTCCGAGGCAGCGGACTGCCAAACCAGGTCCGGGAAAAGGTTGTCTCCAAACCAGTTCATTGGGCAATCCCAGAGCCTCACCAACAGCGCGAACTTCATCCTTGAACAAATAGCGCAGCGGCTCAACCAGATCGAAATGCATATCTTCGGGTAATCCGCCAACATTGTGATGCGTTTTTATGCGATCAACTTTGGCGCGATCCGCGGCCTTTGATTCCACCACGTCTGGATAAATCGTTCCTTGAACCAAATATTTCGGCTGACCCAGGTCCAGAGCTTGTCTCTCGAAAACGCGGATAAATGTCTCACCAATCACCCGCCTTTTACCCTCTGGATCAATGATAGGTTTAAGTTGGGATAAAAATTCATCACTGGCGTCAACAGGGATCAGTTCCATGCCCAGGTGCTTTTGAAATGCAGCCACTACCTGATGAACCTCGCCCTCCCGCAACAGGCCATTGTCAACAAACACTGAAACCAATTGATCGCCCACCGCTTTATGCACCAGGGCAACTGCCACACTCGAGTCTACACCCCCGCTCACAGCCGCCAAGACTCGCTCATCTCCAACCTGCTCCTGAATTCGGGAAACGCTATCCTGGATGATCGACTCAGGAGTCCAGCCAGGTGTGGCTCCACAAACATTGATCACAAACTGCTTTAGGAATTGATCCCCTTGCGGTGTGTGGTTCACTTCCGGATGAAACTGCACACCATAGTAACGGCGCTCGATATCTCCGATGAAGGCGGCGGGAGAGTTATCACTGCTGGCAAGCACTTCAAAACCATCCGGGGGCTGTTCAACCCGGTCTCCATGCGACATCCAGACTTTGTAACGCCCTGGGTCGATGACCGGATTATTCTTGACAGCATGCAAATACGCGGGTCCATACTCACGTTCTTCCGCGGGTACGACCACACCCCCCAGGGCTTTGGTCAGCGCCTGCATGCCATAGCATATCCCGAGAATTGGTAATTCACTCTCGATTACATATGCCGGGATCTGGGGCGCATCCGGTCCATATACAGAAGCTGGTCCACCAGAAAGAACAAAACCCTTGGGATCAGTACCCAACACCTGGTTATAAGGTGAATCCCAAGCATGCAGCTCGCAATACACATGCGCTTCTCTGATCCGCCGGGCGATCAGCTGGGCATATTGAGAACCGAAATCTAGGATTGCAATTGTATCTACCATCATCGCCCTTTATTTGAGCATTTAAATGAGCGTCGTTTATTCACTTTCACCGGAAATCAATCATCGGCAAACATGATCCGATCTCCTTCCATGGCTGAGACCACAACCAGGGATTCGATTGGGATCTCGAGATGTGCAAGAGCAGCGCGACCTCCCTCGAAATTCTTTTCGATTAAAGCCCCGATCGCTACAACGGTTGCCCCAGCGGTTTGCGCAAGACGTACTAAACCAAGTATGGTGGCGCCAGAGGCTAGAAAATCATCAATGATCAATATTCGCTCACCACCTGCTAGAAATTCTGGAGAAATGATCAATTCAACCGTGCGTCCTTTGGTGTGAGAGGGTGTCAGGGTTAGAAAAACCTGATCAGGCATGGTGATCGGTTTTGTTTTGCGAGCATAAACAACCGGCAACCCCATATGAAACCCCGTCGTTATAGCCGGCGCAATACCAGATATCTCTGCCGTGAGAACTTTGGTTGCTCCAATTTTGCTAAAGCGGCGGGAAAACTCCTTTCCGCAGGCATCCATCAGTAGCGGATCTACTTGGTGATTGATAAAGCCATCCACCTTAAGAATGCCATTGCCCAAGTTCATTCCCTCCTGCTTGATACGATCTTTCAACTCCTGCATCCTGCCCTCCTTTTTCTTCGATGGTATTCCCTTTAAACAAAGATACCAGATTTTCCTTCGAATGCAAAATGTTTATTATCCGATCAGTGCCTATGCTAAAATTGGTCTCATGCTGATTTTAGCTTCTGGCTCACCCCGCCGTCACGGATTGCTGTCACTATTCGGAGTGCATTTCCGCGTACACAGCACCGAAATTGATGAGAGGGTCGTATCCGGAGAATCACCCCAAGATTATGTGCTGCGGTTGGCAATCAGCAAATCTCTGTCGATTAATCCTTTATCAGCAGAACGCCTGGTTGTCATCGCTGCAGATACAGCTGTCGTAGATGGGGATCAAATTCTGGGTAAACCCGGCAGCCAGCAGCAAGCCATCCAAATGCTGAGCAAACTTCGCGACCGTACTCACACTGTCCTTTCAGGCTTGGCGGTGCGTGATACGAAAAACGATGAAATCCTCACGGATTTGTGTTGCACCCAGGTCCAAATGCGAGATTATGAGGAAACCGAAATTAGAGAATATGTCGCCGGTGGAGACCCAATGGATAAGGCTGGGGCATACGCCATTCAGAATTCTGGTTTCGCTCCAGTGGCGCAGATCACTGGCTGCTACGCAAACGTTGTTGGATTACCTCTTTGCCACTTAGCGAGACTATTTAACCGCTTGGGTGTACCCTACCAGGAAGAAGCAGTTCGTGGCTGCTGGTCAGATCAAACCTACAGCTGCCGACTGGTAGAAAAAATCACAGCGATGGATGCTGACGATCAATGAAATTCAGTGTTTGGTGAAGATGATAAGTCTATTAGAGATTAATCTCGAGAATCGTCATCCTTGGGAACTAAGGTAGAATCGGCATTGTTTTTGCACCAGATCATGAAGATCCATGTTGGTTTCGTTGGAAAGCGATGAAATATTTTTACAGCCTAATTTTGAGCGTTCTAATAATTTCCCTGGCAGCCTGCAACGGGGGAGCTAATCCTGCCACCCCAACTACCCAGGTCCTGCCAACTTTATCCCAGCCAAGTATCAATACCACTCAATCTCCGGATGTGAACAAAACTGTGCGCAAATACCTCGATGCTTGGGAAAATGAGGATTACGTTCAAATGTATGGCATGCTGACTTCCATCAGCAAAGATGCCATCACCGAAGAGCAATTTGTGGAATTATTCCGTGAGGTCGCTGGTGAAGCCGCGCAGAGCTCTCTGGAGACGCAAATCTTATCCGCGCTGACCCAAACCCGCAGTGCCCAGGCCTCATACCTTGTGACCATGCATAGTGCTCTGGTTGGGGAAATCCAACGCGACACAATGATGATCCTGAACCTCGAGGATGGCGAGTGGCGCATCCAATGGGATGAAGGGTTAATCCTGCCAGAATTGAGTGGTGGAAATTCCCTGAGAATGGATTATTTAATCCCCTCCCGCGCGAATATATACGACTTAGAGGGACAAGCCCTGGTCGCGCAAGCAGATGCTACCGCTCTAGGCCTCTTCCCAGATCAGATCGATCCGGATCAGGAAAATACCTTGCTCAGTGAGCTCTATCGATTGACCGGCGTCTATCCAGATACGATCGCAGCCCGATACGAAGACTTTCCCCCTGGAGCGGATTGGTACCTTCCTTTAATGGCAGTTTCGGCAGACGCGGTCAGCCAAAGGGAAAGCGTACTATCGGGTCTCTCTGGTTTAGTTATGAGACCCTTCCGATCACGGTATTATTTTGATGGCGGTATCTCACCCCATGTTGTTGGCTACGTCAGCGCCATCCAAGCTGAGGAAGTTGAAGAATATCGACGCCTGGGATACCGGCAGGATGAGCGAGTTGGACAAGCCGGACTTGAGAGATGGGGCGAGGAATTTTTATCAGGTGTACGTGGGGGTGCTCTTTACGTAGTCGACCCGGATGGTCTCACAGTCACCAAGTTATCTGAAACCTCTCCGCAGGCCTCTCAGGCTATCTACACTACCCTGGATAAAGATTTACAATTAGGAGTCCAGAAAGCAATTGATGGATATCGAGGCGCGGCGGTAGTGATGGAATTGGATACCGGACGGGTGCTCGCTATGGCTTCTTCACCAGGTTTTGACCCCAATTTATTTGAGCCTTCCAACCTGAACAGCGGTTACTCATTGGGAGATTTATTTGATCCGGATGAAACCCCCTTACTCAATCGGGCTACCCAGGGTCAGTATCCATTGGGCTCAGTTTTCAAGATCATCACCATGGCTGCTGCCTTGGAAAGCGGTCTGTATACGCCGGAGACAGTCTATACCTGCGGTCATACCTTCACCGAACTTCAAGGCGTAACTTTATACGATTGGACCTATGAGAAGGAGCTGGCTCCCAGCGGGGACCTGACCCTATCAGAAGGGTTGATGCGATCTTGCAACCCGTATTTTTACCATATTGGCAATGACCTTTACGAACATGGGCTGGCTGACGCTATTCCAGAAATGGCGCGTGGATTCGGATTGGGTGAGATAACAGGCATCGATCAAGTTGAAGAAGAAGATGGTCAGGTACCCGATCAGCAGAGCCCTTTAGATGCTACCAATCAATCCACGGGGCAGGGAGCATTGCAAGTGACACCATTACAGGTAGCCAATTTCATCGCTGCGATCGCAAATGGTGGCACCCTTTACCGCCCTCAAATCATCGAGAGCATCCAACCCCCGGATGGCGATGCGAGCTTTACTTTTGAGCCTGAAGTGCGCAGCAGCTTGCCGATCACAGAAGATACTTTGATCGCTATCCAAGAGGCGATGATCAGCGTTGTAGAAAACCCCCGCGGAACTGCCCACCGAGTTTTCTCAAATTTCCCCATCGCCGTGGCAGGAAAAACCGGAACAGCCCAAGATCCTCCCCGGAACCCCCACGCATGGTTTGCAGGTTATACTTACGCTAACCGTGAAGGTAAACCAGATATCGCATTTGTTGTTATGCTTGAAAACGCTGGTGAGGGTTCAGAAATTGCAGCCCCGATTGCTAGAGGCATCCTGCAGCAGTATTTCTTCGATAAGCGTGATCCATTCCAGTGGGAGATTTTACCCGGTGTCTGGAAAACCCCCACACCTGAAGTCACTGAAACACCTGAGCCATAACTTTATAAGGAGGTCTGCCTGCCTTCAACCAAAGAACTTCTACCTGGTCTGGTGATCCGCTCACAATCCGGGTTCTTCAGTGTACAAACCGAAGAAGGCATCCTGGTCTGCAAACTGCGGGGAAGATTGAAACAAGGCAGTCGAGAAGGAGATCTGGCTGCCATTGGGGACAGAGTCTATGTCAGCCTGGTAGCAGATGGTCAAGGTTTGATCCAAACGATTGCACCTCGCCAAAATATGATCTCCCGCCTGGCACCCCTGCCGCGTGGTGAATACGAGCAAATCATAATCGCCAATCCAGACCAGATCGTCCTGGTGTTCGCCTGTGCACAACCGGAACCCCGCCTGCGCATGTTAGATCGATTTTTGATCATTGCTGAGAAACAAAACATCCCGGCTGTGATTGTAGCTAACAAAACCGACCTGGTTTCGATGGAAGAAGCCAGAGAACTTTTTAACCATTATGGCGACATAGGATACCCCCTGATCTACTCTTCTGTCCCGGGTAAACAAGGTCTCGATCAACTAAAAAACATTCTCATCGGAAAAATCTCTGCCCTGGCGGGACCATCAGGAGCCGGGAAATCAAGCTTGCTCAATTCGATCCAACCCGGCCTGGGATTATCGATCCAAAATGTCAGCCAAGGCACAGGCAAGGGAAAACACACCACTGTCTCCTCGGAATTATTTCCACTACAAGATGGTGGCTATGTGGCGGATACTCCAGGATTAAAAGCCTTGGCACTTTGGGACATCGAACCCGAGGAGCTGGATGGCTATTTCCCGGAGCTCAGTCCCCTGGTGGCTCACTGCCAGTTCAGTAATTGCTCTCATGTACATGAGCCTGGTTGCGCGGTTAGGGATGCGGTTGAGGCAGGAA
>DATKXE010000340.1:0-7354 GCA_035529195.1 Anaerolineales bacterium | reverse complement strand
TGATGGGATACTGGTACTGGCGTGGCGTTTCAACCGAATTACCCAACCTTACTAAAGTGAAGAACTTTTTTAATGATCCAGCTGCTCACAGTGAATCAAGATTGGTCGTCGATATTAACCTGGCAGAGGGGATCGCCAAATCGGAATTGATCCTTGACGAATATCGTCCTGATGAGGTCCGGTTGAGCCTTAACCAGGCTGAGTTGGGCTGGATCCCTTACCGTCCTGGAAACGAGCGGGTGCGTGGCGCTCACCTGCAACCGTACCTGGTAAGAAACTTAAGTTTGGAGTTGGTAAAGGCGTTTGCAGAAAATCCATCTTTTCCATATCCAGAGATTTCTGCGGAATTAATAGCTAAATGCGAGGAATCACTGAAACTCAAGAAAAAGTGGTCATAAAGACAATCACCAAAAATCAGATTGGTCTCAAAAAGATTGGATTTTTCCTGTGGATGGCCTTCGCGCTGATCACACTGGCATTTTATTATCGACAGGTCTGGCACCTGTTCACATGGGGACCTATCCTGTGGATTCAGGAAAACCATTCTTTAAATTCGTTTTTTCTCCCGATCTGGCGCATCATCCAGACTGGTGGATGGGTATTTCCACCTAGTTATTTTGCAGAAGCACTCCAGAGAGGGTTATTGGGGATGTGGGGGGTATCTGTAATCCTACTTTGTTCCTATTTTCTTGGTTTTGCCATTCTTAAAGGGATACGAGTTGAATTAGTAGACACAATAGATGCTTTACTGTACCGATTTGGATTGGGATTCGGAGCACTTTCATATATCTCTTTCGGTCTGGCAGCTATCTCACTTTACCAACCAGGTATTATAAGAATTGTTCTTCTAACACTATTAGGGGCCGGACTTTCCTACACAATTTACGAGCTATTAACCCGTCGGAATGTGTTGACTCGAAGTTTCACCACGCTGAGTTTTTCCTTGAGACACGGAAAGCCCTGGAAGCTGGTTACTCTATTAGCCATTACCATCGCATTTGTGGGTGCGTTGGCTCCTGAAATTGAATACGATGCCCTTTGGTATCACCTGTGGTTGCCAAGCCAATGGCTTCAACAGGGTTCCCCGATCGATATTGTCCAGGAATACATTTCCCTCTACCCGCTTACCTGGGAAATGATATATGGCATCGCTATGGTTTTTGGCGGTCCAATAGCTGCCAAGCTGGTGCATTTTTCCATGCTCCCCCTCACCGCTCTACTAGTGCTACAAATTTCGCGCTTTGCCGCTCCAAAAGCCTCCCCCTGGGTGGCTGTGGCACTTTTTGTGACGATCCCCACGATTATCTGGCAGGCAACCACCACTTATATTGACTTGGCTCTGACTTTCTATATCGGGATAGCAATATATGTTTTATTGCAATATACACGTAAGAATCGCTTGTCTTATTTAGTGTTGGCAGCCATTTTTCTTGGTCTGGCGCTGGCAATTAAACACTTAGCGCTGATCGTATGGCTTTTAGCCATTAGCGGAGTGGGATTTTGGCTCTGGCTGGAGAAACGCAGCTGGCGTAATGCGCTTCAAGTAGTCCTAATTTTAGGAGGGATCAGCCTGCTATTCCCACTACCCTGGTATCTACGTAGTTGGGCTGCCTCCGGAAATCCCTTTTTCCCCGATTTGTACTCTCTGTTTGGAGCCTTCCCCATTGAGCGGTGGAACCAAATCACCGAGATTGGTCTGAACAACTTTAAGGGGAATTTCGGTTTTCCAAGAACTCCCTTGAACCTAGCATTGCTTCCTTGGAACCTGACCATCCATGCTGCCCAGTTTGGTGGCTCCCTTGGACCGATCTTACTATTACTGCTCACTGGTCTTTTCGTTATAAAACCCGCTGGAAAAGAATTGCGTTGGCTGGGAATTTTCAGCTTTTGCTACCTGGTTTTGTGGGCTTCCCCTGTAAGTAGTTTTCAAATGCGCTTTCTGTTGCCGATCACTCCATTCTTAGTTGTACTTGGTGCAGCAGCTATTGAAGAACTAACCACACGCTTAGAAGGTAGGCGACTAGGATTACATCTCGTTCGCTGGATTTTACTGGTGCTACTTGTACTTAACCTGCCACCCTTCACTTCTCTTCATGAAACCGACCGGGTGCAATGGAATGGATGGCTGACTCATGTGATCCATGATATACCATTGGGAGTCGTACTGGGCTACGAATTCGAGGGGGATTACCTGGCTCGTAAAGTACCATCCTTCAGAGCCTGGGATTACATCAACAACAATTTACCTTTAGATGCCCGTGTGCTAACCTTCAGCGGTGGAGATCATCTCTACAGTAACCGAGCGCGCATTTCCAGCGATGCTGCAGCAGCCCACCGTGCTGTCTGGGGTGCTGGTCGTGACAAGGAAGAGCAGGCATTGCAAGCCCTGGAGGATTTAGAAATCACCCATATATTATTCGACCAGCAAAAGCTAGATTCAGGCGCCCTGGATTCTCTGGCGCTGGCGCAAGAATCCAGCCTGAACTCCTGGTATGAAGTAGAATACGAGGATGAGCGATATTTCCTTGCTCGTCTGCGTTGGCAGCAGATAGCTCCATAATAACCTGTAAAAGTTCAATTCCTCAATATGAACACAGAGAAAACCCTGAGTAAAGTCTTATGCCACAAAGTTGGAACCTAATTTATCTACGCGATCTGCTACGTGAACTTATCGGGCGCGACATTAAGCTGCGCTATAAACGCTCTGTGTTGGGGATTGTCTGGTCGCTGCTGAATCCACTGATGCAGCTTTTGGTACTCAGCCTGATATTTCGAATTGTTTTACCGCTGGATATCCCCAATTACAACACCTTTCTCTTCACCGGGCTACTTGTCTGGACCTGGTTTCAGACCTCGTTATTTGCTGCTACCGGGGCTATCGTTGACAACAGCGAGTTGATTCGCCGTCCCGGTTTCCCAGCAGCGATCCTACCTGTGGTAACCGTAGCAACTAACTTCATTCACTTTCTACTAGCTCTGCCTATACTACTGGTCTTCTTGCTGATCAGCGGCATCCCCTTGAGCGATGCAGTGCTGGCGCTGCCGTTCTTATTTGCCGTGCAATTCCTCTTCACCCTCAGCCTGGTCTACTTCATCGCTCCTTTACACGTGAGATTCCGGGACACCCAGTACCTTTTGGGTATCGTCCTGCTGTTGGCTTTTTACCTCTCGCCAATCTTCTACGAAGCATCAGTGATTCCGCAGCAATACCAGATACTTTACAGGCTAAACCCGATGGTAACGCTGATCGAAGCTTACCGGAGCATCCTGATGCAGGGTAAGTTCCCAGGAATTATGAGCTTGCTGCTGCTCAGCCTGGTTTCCATCGCCCTCCTGTGGATTGGTTACGTAGTGTTCAAGCGCGCCCAATCCCAATTCGCGGAGGAACTCTAAATGACCAGCCCTGTCGTCGTTGAAGGTCTTGGCAAGCGATTCCGTCGTTATTCAGCCGACCGGACCTGGACGCTGCAGGAGACAGTATTGCGTGGGTTTGGCCGACGCCAGCCAGACGATTATTTCTGGGCATTGAAGGAAGTCAACTTTGAGGTGCCTGCAGGCAAGATGTTCGGTCTGATTGGGCGAAATGGAGCCGGTAAGTCTACCCTGCTGCGGCTAATTGGGGGTGTTGGGGATCCCAGCGAGGGTCGTATCCTGACGCACGGACGCATAGGAGCGCTGATCGACCTGGGGGCGGGATTCCACCCCGACCTTACTGGCCGGGAGAACATCTTCATCAACGGCGTCATTTCTGGTCTGTTACGTCAGGAAGTTGCCCGGCGCTTCGATGACATCGTCGAGTTTGCTGAGCTTGAGGAGTTCATCGACAGTCCTTTCCGCACATATAGCACGGGTATGCGAATGCGGTTAGCTTTCTCAGTAGCAGTGAACACCGATCCGGATATCCTGCTGATCGACGAGGTACTTGCAGTGGGTGACTTAGCCTTCCAACGCAAGTGCATGGAGCGAATAAATGTGTTTAAGGAAAAGGGCTGCACTATTCTGCTGGTCTCCCATGATGCAAATCTGGTAGCTAAATTGTGCGATGAAGCACTGTGGGTGAACGAAGGGCGGGTAGCAGCCCACGGGCCAGCGGAAATGGTGGTTAAGCAGTACTCCAACAATATGCAAAACGAAACCCAGCGACGAACGCCAAATAACCAAACCATTGGGAGACTTGAAAACGGAGCAGCGCTGCAGGTCAATAAAAACCGCTTCGGCTCACAGGAAATGGAGATTCACAGCGTCAGATTATTGAATGATGAACAGAAACCAACCGAACATCTGGATAGTGGTGATTCCTTAACAGTCGAACTGGAGTATATGACTCCCCAAGCAATCGACTTTCCAATAATTGGAATCACCATCACCAGGGAGGATGGCACCATTTGCTGTGATACCAGCACCACGGTCCTTGAGCTTGGATCACCAGAGTTGTTTGGCCGGGGTAAAATACGCCTGCGATTCGCACGTCTCGATCTGGCAAGTGGAACCTATTTCGTAGACGTGGGCGCCTATCAGAAAGATTGGGCATACGCTTACGACTACCACTGGCATGTCTATCCCCTCAATATAGGGAAGGGCAACCCAGAAAAAGGTATATTAAAGCCACCACAACACTGGGAGTTTGAGCCAGGAAAGGATTAAAGAAAAATCCGGCCTAAATTAACACCACAATGATGCTGAATCCCGAGATAGCGATTTCTCCAATTTTCACGAAATTTTATGAGGAAAATTTCCAGAGCGAAGGATGGCAACCATATACCTTGTAGTCAGCGATAAAAATCCATTCCTATCACACTAATTATGTCGCGCGATACCATCTGGAAATTTACTCGCTATCTAATCAGAACTGACCCACACCTTATCTCAGATATTGGGATGTTTATCAAGTCCTATCAATCACGAAACCCCCACATCAGACAAAGATCTCAAGATTTCCAGATCTATGCTTCATATAGGGGCTGAGAATCCAGAGCGGGTGACGGGATTCGAACCCGTGAATATCAGCTTGGAAGGCTGATGCCTTACCACTTGGCCACACCCGCATATTACAGGTTAAAAGGGTTTTCCTACCTCAAGTTTCGGTAGATTATTTACCCATTTTTGGCTACTATTTTCACCTCAAAGAGCCTACCAAAACTATCCAATCCTCTTACCTGTTGCCCCAATTTTACTCAACTATAATGCCCTTGACAAGTCCAGGATGCAGGTCGAGTAAATTGGTGTAATATATTATCACAGGTTCTCGCCGTCATCTTCATCACTAGGCGATGCTGTATTGCTATTGGCAAACCAAATACCACCCAAAGAACAAAGCCATGAAGTCATGAATGTTGTCAGTTATCTAGGAAATAGGGAAACTAAAAATAAGGACCTCCTATGGATGAATTTGATGTCGTCTGGAAAAATTTGCAAACCTCACTCAAGCCAGGCAGCGAAATCAAAAATTGGAATCCTTACAACGGGTATCTTGGGGACACCCTGACTATTATTAGGAGCGACCTGGATAAAATTTCAGTCGATCCACCCCGGGTTTGGAAAACACAAATCATCCCCAAATATGATTTCGAGCGGGTATGGGAAGTCTGGGGTGATTACACAGCTCTTCGCCTGGAACGCAGCATAATCCGCGATTTGACCGATCATTCCAAGTTCATCATCAGCATCTTTCACTGGCATGACACCGGGAGCTAATTAATTTTTCATCAACTGAAATGTACCTTGAAGACCCTTCCAAAAGATAGAGTTGTTTATTATCCTGCTAGAAGCCCAACCTGGAAAAACACGTGAATTGCTTTAGGTAGTAGATTTACTTCACGCATCCACCTCCCGGAAGATCTACAGAGAGCTTCAATTTTTTCTAAACCACGAAATCATCATTTTCAGGAACCCACCCCAATCAGATTGGAGATCTCGCATCGTACTGGCTGCAAACACCAACAATAACTCACCACAGGGATGATTCATGAACCCCACCAACGTGTATCTTGAAACGGGCAAGAAGAAAACATTTGCCGCAGCGCTGGATTGGCCGGGTTGGTGTCGCGCCGGCCGGGATGAGCATCAAGCTCTGCAAGCGCTGATTGATTATGGGCCGCGCTACGCGCAAGTTCTCAACAGCAGGGAAATTGATTTTCAGCTGCCCAGCGACACCTCTCAATTGATCGTCTTCGAACGTCATGCTGGTAATTCAACGACTGATTTCGGCGCCCCTGCGATCATTCCAGCTGCGGATCGGGAGAAATTTAGTTGGGAAGCCTTTGAGCTTTCACAAACGCTGCTGCAGGCATGCTGGGGAGCATTCGATATTGCTGTACAAGCAGCTTCAGGTAGAGAGCTGGGTAAAGGACCCCGCGGGGGCGGGAGAGATGTCGAAAAGATCTTGGTTCATGTGCTCGAAGCCGATCAAGCTTACCTGAACCGGATAGCCTGGAAGCACAAGCTAGATTGTGGGGAAGGTGCAGCTGCTCAGCTCAGCAGGATCAGGCAGGCCATCATCAAGGCACTGGAGGTCGCAGCAAATGGGGAGCTGCCAGAACGAGGTCCGCGCGGTGGCATCATTTGGCCGCCGCGCTATTTTATTCGCCGGTCAGCCTGGCATGTCCTGGATCACGCCTGGGAGATTGAGGACCGCATCGTGTGACCGGTTTGGCTCCAGCACCGGTTTACGGAGCGGCAGCATTAATTAGAGCAAACAGCTGTTCCACTGGACAGCATGATCGTCATAAACAATCGGTAATTTTATCCATCGAATTAATCAGGGGAGGCAGGGATGAACACAAACCATCAAAAGGGAGCAGTGCTGATCACCGGCACATCCACCGGGATCGGCAGAGCTGCAGCGCTGCAGCTCGACCAGCTCGGTTACCAGGTCTTCGCCACCGTACGTAAGGAACAGGATGCTGATTCATTGCGATCGCAGGCCTCGAAGAGGCTCACACCGCTCATGATGGATGTCACGGATGAGGCCAGCATCAGCCAGGCAGCCGATTTAGTCAGCCAGATGGTCGGCGAGGCGGGTTTGGCGGGATTGGTGAACAACGCCGCCATCGGGTTTACTTCACCGCTGGAATTCGTCCCCTTGGATGACCTGCGCTGGTTGTTCGAGGTCAATTTCTTTGGCCAGTTGGCAGTCACCCAAAAATTATTACCTCTCCTGCGCCAAGCACAAGGTCGCATCGTGAATATCAGTTCAACCGCCTCCAGCGTAGTGGCACCCTTTCATGGACCATACTCTTCTTCTAAGCTGGCGCTCAATGGGCTTACTGATGCCCTGCGGCTTGAATTGAAACCCCTGGGAGTGCAGGTCTGCTTGATTCTTTATGGCAGCGTAAAAACACCCATCTGGGATAGT
>DATKXE010000339.1:0-2576 GCA_035529195.1 Anaerolineales bacterium | reverse complement strand
TGCTACCTGGCGAAATAATGTATGTGAGCAGTTTGGTATTCCCCTTGATATTCTCCCTACGGTCCACCCACCCGGGGAGTTTATTGGTGGAGTCACTCAGAACGCTTCAGAGATAACAGGCCTCAAGGTTGGCACACCCGTGCTCCCGGGTATGCCAGACCTGGTAGCTTCCTTGTTAAGCGTTGGCGCAGTCCACACCTATGAATCCGCTGCTTACTATGGTACCGCTGGGTTGGTACCGGTCATGAAAGATGACCTGCTTTCCGCGATGTTCGCTCCTTATCCGATCGAAGAACGTGGACTTACACCACAGGATGGTTATATCTTCGATTACCCAACCTACAGTTTGACAACTGGTGATATTGTCCGCTGGTTCAGGGACGAATTCGCCCCTCTGGAAATGGAAAAAGAGCGCCAGGAAAACAGTAAAAATGCGTATGCTTATCTCGATGATCTGGCAGAAAGTATCCCACCAGGCTCAGATGGACTGATCCTGCTGCCCTATCTACTTGGACAGCGCAGCCCGGAATTTAATCCCCAGGCAAGCGGTGTATTCTTTGGTCTCAGAAAAGGCCATACGCGTGGGCATCTTTACCGGGCCATCCTCGAATCCTTTGGATTCAACATTCGTCATGGACTAGAGAGTTTCTACCCGCAGGGGCACCCAATTAAGCGGCTCATCGCAACCGGCGGAGGCGCCCGGAGTCCCCTCTGGCGCCAAATCGTCAGTGATATCACAGGTTTAAGACAGGAGTATGTTCCGGATGCAGATGCACCGCTTGGCTGCGCTTATCTAGCTGGATTGGCTCTTGGCTGGTTCGAAGATTTCCAACCCCTGCAAAATGATTGGGTCAAAGTGAAAGCAATCACCCAACCCAATCTGGAAGCGGGTGAAATATACGCAGCTGCATATCACTTATATTTAGAATTACACACAGCCCTCAAGCCCGTGTTTAACAATAATATCGTTACCTGATTAAGTAAGGAGGCTATATCAAGTGTTCACTAATTACTCTGAATCCGACCTCGAAGCTGGAAGAAAAGCATTTGGAGGTGGGGGAGTTGGAGATGAAATCCCTTTCGTCGTTGATTACGGTAAGGGCGCCCTTTTGTTTGATAAAGCGGGACAAGAGTATATCGATTGCACTTCTCAAGCCTGGAGTTTGAATATCGGATATTCACATCCTAAAGTTATCCAGGCGGTTGAAGAAGTACTGGGCAAGTACAGCCACATCCGCACCAGTTTTGAAACCGTACCCAAGCTGCTGCTCTCCAAAAAATTAGTCGAGCTGGCTCCCGCTGGTTTGGATCGGGTGATTTACACCATCACTGGCTCTGAAGCCAACGAAGGCGCTCTCAAGATCGCGATGCACAATCACCCTGGGAATACATTCGTCAGCATGTTTGATGGTTATCATGGCCGCACCTTGGCAACATTAAATCTCAGCTGGCCTCACCCGGGTAACCGATTTACCGCCTGGAGCGCACCCATTGTACGCATCCCCCAGGCATACTGCTACCGCTGTCCGCTTAAATTAACCCACCCGGAATGCAGCTTGGCATGCGTAGATCTGGCTAAAACGATCATTGAAAAAGGTGCGAGTGAACCTCCGGTCGCCCTGATCATGGAGCCTATCCAGGGAAATGGCGGCATGATCGACTTCCCGCGAGATTACTATCCAGCCATTCGCAAAATGTGCGATGATTTGGGTATGCTGCTCATCTACGATGAGATTCAGACGGGTTTTGGTCGTCTTGGCACTTGGTTTGGCGCTGATCTTTATGAGACTACACCAGATATCATGGTGATCGGTAAAGCCCTCGGCGGTGGTTTACCGTTGTTTGGTGTGCTTTTTAATTCCCAGCTGCAGGGTCTAGCCCCAGGCGACCACTCTTTCACCTTCGCCCATTTCCCACTCTCAATGGCTGCCGCCAATGCCACCATCCAGGTATTGGAAGAAGAGCACTTGCTCGATCGAGCCAATCGGATAGGTGCAATTTTTACAGACCGTCTTCGCGAGCTGCAGAACCAGTACGAGCTGATCGGTGATATCCGTGGACCAGGCTTGATGATCGGTGTCGAATTGGTCAAGGACCGAATCACAAAAGAACCGGCCCGCGAAGAAACCAATCGCTTTGTTAAAGAAGGTTTGAAACGTGGAGTGATTTTCGGTGAATCCAAGTATCTAGGTCTGGGGAATATCGTCAAGATCAAGCCCCCTCTAGTGATTACTGAGATCCAGGTTGCCAGGACATTGGATGTGTTTGAAGAAATATTGCGTGAGATAAGTTAATCATCAGAAGTGGAGTTCTAATATGACGTCCTTTCTTGAGAAAGAAATAAACCAGCAACCAGATGTGATCAACAATCTGATCACAAAGCACAGTTCAGATATTGAGAAGATTACTAATTCCCTGCGCAAAAAACCCCCGAGGTTCGCTCTGATTGCTGCACGGGGAACCTCTGATAATGCCGCCATTTATGCCAAGTATCTATTATCCGGCATCAACAAAATACCATCTGGATTAGCGATGCCCTCCCTATATACTCTTTACCAATTCATACCGGATATGAG
>DATKXE010000338.1:0-2328 GCA_035529195.1 Anaerolineales bacterium | reverse complement strand
CACTCATAGGGATGGACACCAATATGGACACTAAGCGCATTCAGACTAGGCGGCCAGTCCCAAAAAGTGTAAAAAAATCATAGTCGGGACGTGGCGCAGCCTGGTTTAGCGTACCTGAATGGGGTTCAGGTGGTCGCCGGTTCGAATCCGGCCGTCCCGACCAGATAAACATAGTAAAAATAGGCGGTTAGATGATTCTCAACTAACTGCCTATTTTTTTGTGTGTCACTTTTGGGATACTTTAAGGTGAAGATGCTGGTTAATAATGAACGCTGTGGTTGATAAAGGAATAGAGATAAACCCAGATATTGCAGTTGAGGGAAAAATAGGGTTGCAAAAGAAGAGAAAAGCAAATAAAAATGCTCCTTTCAGGTAACCTAACAAGGATCAGAAAGGAGCACAAAAAAATGAAGCACAAAAAGAAGAATACACGATCAATTTATGTAAATCAAGTAAAAATTACATTCACCGGGAAGCCGATAACAGCTTGGGGTGGCATAGCTGCTCTGGTAGGTAAATTTCTGGAAGGAATCTGTTTTCAGGAATGGGTTGAGAAAAACATACCGATCAAAGAGACCTCGCATAACGCAAAGGGGATATATGAAAAGATTTTGGGGCAGTTTTTGACAGTATTATCAGGCGGCAGCCGATTCCAGCATTTATCCTGGTGGGGCCATGGCAAAGAGATCATGTTAAAGACCTTTAAGGTAGCCTGGTTACCGCAGGCCACCAGCGTCATGACCCGCTTTTGGGGCAAAATAGACAGTCAGGTAAGCAGTGAACGAATGGGAGAATGCTGCAGAGAGTTTGCCCGTAAGCTGATAAGCTGGGACAAGGTAAAGGAGGATAATCTCAATCTTGATTCCAGTGTATTGACAAGATATGGCAACCAGCAGGGAGCTGTAAAGGGCTATAATCCGAAGAAGAAAGGCCGCCCATCTCATCATCCCCTGCTGGCTTTTTTGGGTTGTGGGTATGTGGTGAATTTGTGGAACCGATCAGGAGACAGTGCCAGTGGCCAAAACGCCGTTGGATTTTTCAAACAGACTATAGCGGCATTAGGTGAGGGATTAGGTATCAGAAAAGTATTATGCGATGCCGGATTCTACCTATTGGAGTTCATCGAGCATTTAGAAGCTAATGGACACAGCTACATCATCGCTGCCTCACTTATTCCGGTTTTGCAGCAGCAGATATATGGTATAAAGCGGTGGCAAACAGTAGAATCCGGGATAGAGGTTGGAGAGTTTGAGTTTAAACACTTGGATAAAAAATGGACAAAACCACGGCGATATGTGGCAGTAAGGCAACAGATCAGCCAAAGGCCCAGGGCAACCGGCAAACAACCAAAGCTGTTTAAGGACATGGAGGACTGGAAAGAATACCGCTTCAGTCTGATGATTACAAATGATATCCAGTTAACACCTGAAGAAGTTTGGCGGGCATATCGTCCAAGAGCAAATGATGAAAACGTTATCAAGGATCTCAAAGAAGGCTATGGGTTTGCTTCGTTCAATATGCAGAATTTCTGGGCAACAGAGGCAGTGATGGTAGCTAACGCACTTCTGTTCCACAACCTTGTCCACTATCTCAACCGAAATATTTTCAACACAAACAGTCCGAAAGAGCAGCTTAAAACTATGAGGTCAAAATACTTTATCCTGCCTGCCATGCTGGGAAGTGAAGGTGGATATCAGGTTTTGCGTCTTGGTGTACGAGACAGGAAATTCAGGGCAAAACTCATGTATTACCTGGAACAAATAACTCGTATTCCACACAATCTTAACTGCAATGCAGTTGAGATGTGAAAAGGCAAATTTGAGAGTTGCCGAGGCTGAAAATGTACTGATTCTATTGATTATGATAATTTTGACGATGTGAAATGCCCATTTTTACTGGGTGACATGGATGACAGAATTTCTAATGCAAATTCTGGGTTAATACCAAGTGTTTTGGCTTCACCGGAGCGTGCGATGATACAGCCATCATTGTTGGAGAGGACAACAACCGGTCTGCCTTCCAGGGAAGGATTAAATACTCGTTCGCAGGACACATAGAAGTTGTTGCAGTCCACAAGGGCAAAGATTTTTTTCATTGGGAGGGTATCGCAGGGAAACGGTTACAGGCTATGAATCACATGAGTGACCACACCCCAGATCTGAAAATCCATTTCTTCCGTCACTTGAATGGTTTTAAAATCATCATTTTCAGGCATGAGGTATAAACCATCTCGAGCTTTTCTAACACGTTTGACTGTTAACTCGCTGTTTAAGACAGCGATGATAATCTTATGATCAGCGGGTTCCAATGCCCGGTCTACCACAAGGA
>DATKXE010000337.1:0-2159 GCA_035529195.1 Anaerolineales bacterium | reverse complement strand
CCAGGAAGTATTGATCTGAACCAGAGCCCAAAAATCTTGGGATATCGAACTTCAGCAAGCTGAGGTGTGACTCTAAGAAACTTAACATCGAGATATGCGAAAATCATTGTTCAGCAATGGAAGGTAATCCAGGTCTCCGATTACTTTGCTGGTGGAATCTGGCTGCAGCAAGATGAGCAATAGCGTCCAACGAGGAGGAACACGATGGTAGATAAAGAACTTCAACTAGATGATGGATCACGGGTGGGAGTGATCGGTGGTGGTCCAGCAGGCTCGTTCTTTTCTATTTTTCTCTTAGATTTGGCGGAGCGCATGGGTATGGATATCCAGGGGGATGAAGAGCAAGAGATCCGTTTGGGTGTCCGGGGAGAAGGGGAGTTCTTTGGCGAGATGGCTATCTTTGACCGGGATGTCCGCTCCGCGACGGTGCGAGCCTTAGGCGATGCGCGTGTGCTGACGGTAGATAAGAAGAATTTCATGCGCCGGGTACACGAGGACCCATCATTGGCTTTCCGCCTGGTGGAGACCATGTCCCGCCGGATCAGGGAGCTTGGAGAAGAGGTGGCGCGCCTGCAAAACGCCAGATAAATCGATTTTAAATTGATTCAAGGTACAACCCGATCATTGATCGGGTTGTTTTATTTCTGCATGAGAAGCGCGGTACCAAGCAGTTCGCATTTTTCAATACGGAGTAGGGTCAGGATCCTACAAGTCGGCAAATACTTCCTGGAGAGCGTAAGCTGCGCCGATCATGCTGGGGCCAGTATGGGCACCCAAAACAAGCGAGATATGCCCATCGGGGAGCCAGGTGCAGTCAAAGGTTTTATCAATCTGTTCTTTCAGCATTGAAGCGCCTTCGAAGTTGAAGGAATGCAGAACTTGAACCCGCAGTGCTGAACCTGGTGGATACTGCTCACTGATAATATTAACCAAACCCTGTACGGCGCGCTTGAAGGTGCGTACCTGCCCAAGCTGGACATAGGTGCCGCCAACTTTTTCTACCCCAATCATTGGTTTGATATTTAATATTGAGGCCAGCAAGCCTTTCATATGGCTGATCCGTCCACCATGAATGAGGTATTTCATTTCATTGAGGGTATAGATGCTGTCGCTGGCGGCACTGATGCGCTCCACCAAGGATTTGACTTCATCGATCTCCAAGCCCTTTTTAACCGCCCTGGCGGCGGCCTCAACCTGCCACCCGGCAGCTGCCGACAAGGTCTTCGCATCGATGACGGTGATATTGGCATCGGGCAGCATCTGGGCGGCGGCAAGCGCGGAGTTGTATGTGCCGCTCAAACCCGATGAGATGTGGATCGACAATATATCCTGATCATATTCAAGGATTTTTCGGTAGGTATCCGCAAATTCGCCAGCTGATGGCTGCGAAGTGGTTGGCATATCCTCAGTTTTTGCTAGCATGGGATAGAACTCTGCTGGCTGGATATCGACTCCCTCCCGGTAGGTTACATTATCTAGTGAAACATTCAGGGGGACAACGTGGATATTCAGGTCCTGCTGTTCCTCCTTCGAAAGACTGATATCTGTGCCGCTATCGGTCACAATTTGCATTCGGAATTCTCCTTAGTGATTTTGAAACCCAAATTTTAATGGACTATTTCAATAAGCGATTATCTGCCTGGTATGAGGTTCCTCTGTGATTATGTCGCTTTGTTAGTTAAAGGTAACCACGGCCTGGGGATAGAATGAAAAACGCCGTATATAGTTTATCATTGTCACACTAGTTTGGTATATTAATTGGACAGATATAATCGTCCAATTAATAAAATTTTCTGAATTTCGAAATGTGGAACTAGCTCTACAGAACTTGACCTGGTGGGGAAAGTGCTTTTCAAACAAACCACAAGCTGGGTTGACCCAACATAGTAAGTATATTAGAATAGCCCCACTTGCCCTCGTAGCTCAGTGGATAGAGCATTTGCTTGCGGAGCAAAGGGCCGTGCGTTCGAATCGCACCGAGGGCGCTCCAAAACCCCCCATCCGTGGGGGGTTGTTCTTATTAATCGCCATCTGTGGGGGTGTCTAAAAACGTGAGCTGTGCAGGTAAGGCGTAATTAATGCAATTGGCATCGAGGTAGGCTATTAAATCACTCTCACGTATCCTTTTATTCCTTCCTATTCGGATGTGAGGTATCTTC
>DATKXE010000336.1:0-9671 GCA_035529195.1 Anaerolineales bacterium | reverse complement strand
CGAGTGCAACAGGTGTGAATCGTAATTCCAGGTAGCGGATATTATCCAGAGCTGCATCGGCGATGGCCTCCTCGGTGATGCGCTTGATGATCTGCGGAGAGCGATAGAAATTTCGTAAAACCTCAAATTTGGATAAAAAATTCTCAGCTGTGTGCGCGTCTGATGGACCGATTTGCACCAACGGCTGAAGACCAGCGAACCCCTGAATGTCTATATCATAATCGCGGGCGATCTCCACCAATGTGCTCAGGCGCAGCGAGCCTTCCAGGTGTCTATGCAGCTCCACCTTGGGCAGGGAATGATAAAACTCAGCAGGGCAAGATGTCATAATTGGCAGCGGAAACCGATTATCTTCGCCTGCGTTGGCGTCGCTTTCCTTTCTTCTTTTTGTCGTCAGTTTCGGGACTGGTTGGGGTGGTTACTGGTTCAAGTGGGACCAATGGGGGAGGCCCGGCTGGGGAGGCACTGATTTCAGTTTGTACTCTGCTCATATCTCGCGGCCGGTAGGTGAACATGCGCGTTACAACGCCTGAACGAGTGTTATCCAGCAGTTCCCTGAACATCTCAAATGCGCGGTTCTTATACTGCACCAGTGGATCCCTTTGAGCGTAAGCCTCTAATCCAATTGCGACTCGCAAAGCCTCCATATTGGTCAGGTATTCGACCCATAATTCGGAGATCACCCCCAGAAGTAATTGGCGATAGATTTCGGTCAAAGCTTGCCGACCGAGTTCGTCAGCCACTTCAAGGCGACCTTCACGATCCAAATGTTGGATGAGTCCACCTTTGATCTCGGCAAAACGTTCTTCGCCGAGAATATTTTTAAGACCTTTCTGGGTAGTATCATCCAAATCGCTCAGGTTGGCTTCTGCAATGCGGCTCCACTCGCTGGTTCCCCATAGGAAGCGCAAAGCCGATTGGGCACCTTCGAGATGATCAAGCACCTGGGCAGAAACTTGCTCTGGATCTTCGTATTCCAGTAAACGCGCCGTTCGATAAAGGTAGCTCAACCTGGTCGTGCGGCGCCATACACGCCGGTGAGTTTGTTTGTCGAAGCTGGCCCGGGATCCTTGCGGCATTTGGATCAGCAGGCCTAATATCTGGCCTTGATTTAAACCACCCTCAACATTGGCCAGCAGTTTTTTTAATTCAGTGGGGATTAAACCGTCGCCATTACCCCCAATTAATCGCTGCTGACGTCTCTCGTATCCTGTTTGGATCCTATCCAGGATCTGATCGGTAAGCGTGTCCCAATCTTCGGCAGCCAATTGGGATTTATTGACTTCCAGGTCTTCTTCAAGGCGGCGCTCAACAGCCCCTATCAGGCGGGTAACCGACTGATCGAGCAAGGCCGCATTGACCTGGTCGTGGATTGTATCTGCGAGTTCATCAGGTTCTTCTTTAAGGGTGCGCTGTTCAGCTGATGAGAGCTTGAGGGGGACCTGGACCAGATTGATCAACTCTTCGGTGATCTCGCTTGGGCTGCGGGTGTCGGTCTCATCTGCGTTCTCCAAGCCATCCAGAAAAGTGTCAACGGTATCGAGGCGTTCATCCAGCTGATCCTCAAACCTTTGATGGGAATTTTCCATGATATTGCTAACGCTGCGCAAAACATGTTCTTCTTCAGCTTGCAGGCTCTCTGCAGCCAGCTCGATCAATGCACGCTGGACAGTATGCGGATCCATTGATTTCAAAGTGCTCTGCCCTGCGATGGGTTGGAAGCTTTCGGTCGCTGATTGCTGTCCGAGAATATGGTCAACCAGCAGTCGCAGCGTGTAGGAGGGATAAACAAAACCATCCACAGATAGTGGTGGTTGGATCTGGTCAAGCCAGGCCAGCAACCGCCAGGGACCTTCCGGGTCCTCCAAAGATTCGGGAACGCGCTGCATGATCTCAGTTTGCAGCATCTCGGTCACATCCTCACTGAGATCGTCCTTGACGAAGATCAGATCGCGTTGATCATAGATCTTGGATCTCTGCGTGTTGAGAACATCGTCGTACTCGAGCAGGTGTTTACGAACATCGAAATTCGCCCCCTCAACACGGCTCTGGGATTGTTCGACCAGCCGGCTGACCAGTCCAACTTCCAGGGGCATGGCATCGTCGATGCCCAAACGGATCATCATATTCTCTGCTTGCTGGCCTCCGAAGAGCCGCATCAGCTCATCTTCCATTGAGAGGTAAAAACGCGACGATCCCGGATCTCCCTGCCGGCCTGCTCGACCGCGCAGCTGGTTGTCAATTCGCCGTGATTCATGACGTTCGGAACCGATCACGTGCAAACCACCTAAATCCCGCACCCTGGCCATATCATCGATATATTTGAGGAAATATTCAACTTCGGCTTGATAAATACCGAAATTTTCGGGATCGATAGATAAAATCGCGGCGTGTTTAGCTTCCAGAGACATATCGTAAGCATCAATGTAATTGTTGCGGCGCAAGATGCGGCTGATGGCGGAGTTAATCTCTTCAGCGATCTCTCCACCTAACTTGATATCAACACCACGCCCGGCCATATTGGTGGCGATGGTCACAGCGCTAAAGGCGCCTGCTCCGGCGATGATTTGACTCTCTTCGGTATGTTTACGAGCGTTGAGCACCTGGTGTGGAATGCCGGCCTGTAAAATTGACCCCAAGCGAATTCCGTCAGAGGCGGTTAAACCCAGGATGCTGATCAAACGTCCCAGATTTTCTGAATCCTGAGGGTTAAATGATATATCTAAAGTGCGAGCCATTTGCCGCATATCAGAGATGGGCAGCTGGTCCAGAGGCTGGTTGAGATAATCGAGCTCCTGAATGGCGCGACCATCTTCTTCGCGGTTGTTGGCATCCATCCAGGCACTGCGAATCACAATAACTGTGGCCAGGCGGCGAATGGGCTCTGCCTTCAAGCGGCTCGATATGCGGTCTGAGAGTTCAACGGAGGTTGTGCCGACCAGGACCGGTCTTCCCTGTGCATTGAAACGGATCATCTCCAAGGTGAGTGCCCGCAGCTTGGCTTCCTCCGAGCGGTATACCACATCGGGGTAATCTTTGCGCTTCCAGAACAATGCACTTGACTGGGGGTCATTTTTGTCTGCGTAATAAGTGTATTTGTAGCCCTGCTCATCCCGATCTTGCAGCTCGGTCAGATCGGTATCTGGTCTGGAAGCGATGTATTCCAGGTTTGTGGGAATCGCCAGAACCTCGAGGCTGTAAATTTTATCGAATTCTTCCGCTTCGGTTAGTGCGGTGCCTGTCATTCCAGCTAATTTCTGGTACATGCGGAAATAATTCTGGATCGTGATCGTGGCGTAGGTAACATTCTCTCGTTGGACGCGCACTCCTTCTTTGGCTTCGACTGCCTGGTGTAAGCCGTCTGACCAGCGCCTACCAGGCATCAAGCGTCCGGTAAATTCATCAACGATCACAACCTTGCCTGCCTGGACCAGGTACTCCTTATTCCTGCGGAAAAGGGTTTGTGCACGCAAAGCTTGCTCAAGGTAGCCAAGTAGACGAGCCTGTTCAGGAGTGATATCCTCTGGACGTTCGGGGTCACGCAGCGGCATATCAAGCAGGCTTTCCACGTGGGTTTCACCAATTTCCGTGAGGGTTACGTTGCGATCACGCTCGTTGAGCTCGATATCCTCAGAATTTAACCCTTTGACCACCTGAGCCATGCGCAGGTACCACTCCGTGTCATCTTGCGCGGGTCCAGAGATGATCAATGGTGTGCGCGCTTCATCGATCAGCACGTTATCGACCTCGTCGATGATTGCGTAAACGTGACCGCGCTGCACCCGGTCTTCCAAACGCATGGTCATGTTATCGCG
The DNA here is from genome assembly GCA_035529195.1 of Anaerolineales bacterium. Taxonomy (GTDB): domain Bacteria; phylum Chloroflexota; class Anaerolineae; order Anaerolineales; family UBA4823; genus PFL25. Next base: position 5,856 of record DATKXE010000336.1, on the reverse strand, counting down.
CAGATAATCGAACCCAAATTCATTGTTTGTTCCGTAGGTGATATCGGCAGCATACGCCTCGCGGCGCAGGACCAGGTTAAGGTTGTGCTGGTCTTCGTGGGGAGACTCGCGCTCGAAATCAACCAGGAAAGCTTTCTTGCCATTCTCCGTGCGAGCGGCCATCTGTAAAACACCGATGCCCAGTCCTAAGGCGGAGAAAATCACGCCCATCCAGCGGGCATCTCGGCGGGCGAGGTAGTCGTTTACCGTGACCAAGTGCGTTCCTTGACCGACTTGAATATCATCCAAGGGAGAAAATTCCCAGCTGTTCGGATCCGGTCCCCATTTCTTTTCCGCCAGATGCAACCATTTCTCGTTGAGCTTTAATGCATTGAGGTAGAGCGGCAATGTGGAAACCAGTGTTTTCCCCTCTCCAGTACGCATTTCTGCGATGATGCCATTGTGCAGCGCGATGCCACCGATCAGCTGTACATCAAAATGGCGCTGCCCGAGTGTTCTTTTGCTGGTCTCCCGCACAACACCGAATGCATCCGGGAGCAGGTCATCCAGTGACTCTCCCAGGGCCAGGCGACGGCGAAATTCCGTGGTCATACCATAAAGCTGTTTGTCGCCGTAAGCCTCGAATTTAGGTTCCAGGCTGTTGATGTAGTTTACGGTTTCAGCGTATTGCTCTATTTGACGTTTATTGGGGTCTCCCCCAAAAACGCGAACTATCTTGTTTAGCATATAGGTTAAATATACCCGTTTTTGATTAATGTTTTCTAGTTTGGCGATTATAGCATAGTTAGAATTTATCTTAAAAGCCAGAATTTTACCTATACGCTTGATAATTTCGAAGATGAAAGGCGCATTTTGTGACCCCGGGCAGGGATATCTTTGACAGGGATTCCATCATCGATTATGATCTGCACCGGATTCCAATAGTGATCCGGTTGCAAATAACGTGCGCCTGTCAAGTAAGATTCACATAATCTCTTTGTCGAAGGATTTGATGAAGAATTTAGTCCAATCTTTTCGAAAACCAAATGCATCCGGATTTATCACAATCGTCTCTGGTTTGCCCCGTTCAGGCACGTCGATGATGATGAAGATGCTCGAGGCTGGGGGCATCCATCCCTATACTGATCATATTAGAAAAGCCGATGACGATAATCCCAAGGGGTATTACGAATTTGAAAGAGTAAAGAAGCTGCCGGAAGGGGATAGCGAGTGGCTGCGGGATGCCCAAGGTAAAGCCATCAAAGTGATTTCGGCGCTCTTAGAACATCTTCCACCTGATTATGCCTATCGTGTGCTCTTCATGCAGCGTGATATGGATGAGATTCTGGCTTCTCAAAAGCAAATGTTGATCCGTGCTGGGAAACCTACGGATCGGGTAAGTGATGAGCAGCTGGCTGAAATGTATTCAAAACACCTGGCCAAGGTTCATGCCTGGTTGATTGGGCAAGCCAATTTTTCCGTCATTTACCTGGAGTACAACCTGATGCTGGTTGACCCGCAAAAGTATGCTGTCCAGGTAAACCAATTCCTGGGTGATGCGCTTAATCCACAAGACATGGTTTCTGTGGTGGACTCAAATCTTTACCGCCAGAGAAAATGAGAATGGGTTGCGGCACAGGTATAATCCCCCCCTGCTAAAACCAGGGGTGATAATTCCCAAATTGATATTGATCGCACAGCAGGTTTAAAGCAAACTTTGTGCCAGGCGCCACACCTGGGCGATGATGAAGGTGATCGCGAAACCCATTGCCAGAGGGAGCAATGCTGCCAGAGCCGTCCATTTTCGACTGCGGGTTTCCTTATACATCGAGTACAGCGTGGTACTGCAAGGATTGTGGATCAGGCTGAAGATCATCAGGTTGACCGCGGTGAGCAGGGTCCAGCCACCAGCCACCAGGATAGCTTTCGTACTTTCCAGGTCTGTCTCGAACATAACCCCTGCTCCGGTACCGGGGCTGGTGATACCGGTCATCAAAAGCGTAAGCATTAATACGGTGGGAATGACGATCTCATTGGCGGGGATGGCGATGATATATGCCAGCAGGATAATCCCGTTGAGGCCAATCAGTATACCAAGGGGATTCAGGAAGTTGATTATATACTCGGCAAAGCTTTGCCCCCCGATGGTTATATTGGCGACCAACCAGATCACGGCTCCTGCGGGGGCTGCGAACATGATAGCTCGCCAGAGAACATAAATCGTACGGTCGATCAGCGAGGTGTAGATCGTTTGCAGGATGCGGGGTGGGCGGTAGGGCGGCAGCTCGAGGCTGAAAGTGGATACCTCACCTTTAAGCACAGAGCGGGTCAGGAACCAGGAAACAGCGAAAGTTAAAAACACACCCAGCAAGGCAATCCCCACCACGGCCAGAGCCGAGACAAACCCAGCCAGGTAGGCCGGCATCAGCGCTCCAATGAAGATGGTTGCAATCAGGATCTGCGTCGGCCAGCGCCCGTTGCAGAGCGCGAAATTGTTGGTCAGCATGGCGATCAATCGTTCGCGCGGGCTGTCGATGATGCGGGTCGCCACCATGCCTGCTGCGTTGCAACCGAAACCCATCATCATGGAAAGGGATTGCTTTCCGTGTGCGCCAGCCTTTTTGAACACGTTATCCAGGTTGAATGCCACGCGCGGCAGGTAACCGAAATCCTCAAGTAAGGTGAAGAGTGGGAAGAAGATGGCCATGGGCGGCAGCATCACACTGATGACCCAGGCGGTTGCCAGGTACATGCCGTCGATTAAGATGCCCTGCAGCCACCATGGCATTCCAATACTGCTCGCCGCAGTATTCAGCAAGGGATAGATTGTCCCAATCAGCAGTTCTGAAATCCAGCGGGAAGGGACATTGGCCAAGGAGATCGTGATCCAGAACACTAGAGTGAAGAGCAGGATCATCAGCAAGAATCCCCAGCGGCGGCTGGTGACGATGCGGTCGATGGTCCGGTCCAGGTCGAAGCGCGGTTTTTCCCCTGGTCGGGTCACTACCCGGTCGGCGATCTCGGCCGCGTTGGTATATAAGGCCTCCATCAATTTTTCGTGGAAATCTTCACCCACCTCCCAACGCAGCGCCTGGGCAGTGGCCAGTATCTCCCGGGCGGCATTCATTTCTGCAGGTTTCATGAGGAGGCTTCCAGTTTGAGATCGGAGGGCAGAGCGGGGGTTTGGGTTGTTTGTGCAGCCAGCCCGGACAGCTCGCCATTTTGGACAGCCTCAACCAGACTCTCATCCCCATCTAACAAGCGCAGCGCCACCCAGCGCGCATTTGGCAAAGCGGGAAATGCCTGGTTGAGCTGCTCAACCATGATGTTTATGGCTTGTTTCAGCTGGGGAGGTTCATTTTGAAAACGACGTGGTTTACAAACTGTTTTTCCGGATGCAACGTCATTTATGGTCTGCAAAAGTAAATCCAGGCCTTGCTTTGATCGGGCTGATGTGGGAACCACTGGCACGCCTAAGTCCCTCGCCAAGCGGCGTTCGTCGACCTGCAAACCATGACGGTTTGCCTCATCCATTAAATTTAAGCACACCACCACCCGGTCCGTAATTTCCAGCACCTGGAGCACCAGATTAAGGTTGCGCTCTAACCGGGTTGCATCGACAACTACGAGGGTGACATCAGGCTGACCAAATAAAATGAAATCCCTGGCGATTTCTTCGTCCAGGCTGGTTGCCAGCAAGGAATATGTTCCCGGTAAGTCAACAAGTTTGTAACGTTTACCACCGGATTCGAAGCCCCCTTCCGCGCGCGATACGGTCTTGCCAGGCCAATTGCCTGTATGCTGGCGTAAACCGGTCAGGGCATTAAAAACGGTGCTCTTGCCTGTATTAGGGTTACCTGCCAGCGCGACAACATAGTCCCAGTCCTGCATATCCAGACCCAACTTCAGCAAATTGGCGGTGTTATGCATCGGGCAGGTCTCACACTGTTCTGTGGATAATTCTGGTTTCATGGTCAGGTCACCTGAGCTGGGCTTTCGACTTGAATTAATCTGGCTTGTTCTTCGCGTAATGCGATCAGAGCCCCGCGCACTTTGTATGCGGTTGGATCTCCGCTGGGGCTGGTCATCTCGACTTCAATTGGTGTCCCAGGCAGGATACCCAAATCCATCATGCGCCGGCGGTCTGCTCCTCTGAGGCGTGGAGATAAAGCCAGAACCTTGCCACGCTCTCCAGGACTCAGCGCATTGAGCGGGATGCCAATCTGGGCAGCCTCGATTTTCTGCTCAGGGATGGAAATGACTGAAATATTGGCGGCCACGATGGGAGCCAGCACATGCTCTTCATCTCCGATCCAGAAACGCACTCTTTTGGGGGAGTTCTCAGTGATGCGGACGAACATGCCGGGGGATATCCCTTCAGCGACCAGCTGTGCGTACAGATCCTCTGGTTCGTCTTCGATGTGCACAATGCGCAGCGGTGTCTCTAAGTCCATAGCAATCAGCGGGCGTCCCGCATGGTGCTTGAACTGGCCGCTGGGTCCTGGAATCGGGTCACCATGCGGGTCATAGACCGGATTGCCCAACTGCTGGGCCAGGCTGCTGGCTTCTTCGGAAGTTAACAGGTGCTCGTATTTTTCGGCCTGGTCGTGCCATTCCGATTCGTGGAAACCAGTTTGTTCAGCCAGGTACTCTTCCCACAAGCGATGAGCGCGGATAATCCTTAATGCGTATTCACGACCAGCGGGTGTTAAAAGAAATTCACCATTTTCGATGACGATTAATTCCATGCTTTGTAATTCGTTGGCGACCTGTGCTGACTGGTTGAGGCTGATGTCCAGCGCACCAGCGATGCTCTGCAAGCTGGGTTTATCAGCATGCCGTTCGCAGCGCTGGATGTGTTTGAGGGCATCCTCCTGCAAGACCCGGTTTGAACTCTGGCGCGCTTTGCGCCAGCGGGGAACCAGTCCAGCCTGTGGACGGAACAGCAGCCAGGCAATTATAGTGATGGCAGCGGCGATCAGGATGGCTATCAGGGGTTGAGGCATATAATCCTTTTTGAATAACTAATCTCTGTCAGCTAAGCGGGACTGCTAAGTGATAAAACATAGTACCAAAACCATATTTATGGTAATTGTAAATCAAATTTAGATTATACTAAATTTGTCCATGATCGTCAATAATTTATACAAAAGCCTCCTGAGAGTATTTTCCCAAGAGGCCATGCAAGTTAATTAATGATAATGAACTTCAGTCTTGCACCTACATATCCGCAGAACAATCTTACGTGATTGGTGTTCCTGTATCCCGGCGGTATTTACGGATCAGGACAATAATCAAGATCACCAGAATTAACCCAGCCCCCACCAAGGCTGAAATTGCAACCAGGGGTGTGTTTACATGCTTTATGGCGATACCCAGATACGCCCAAACCAGAACCAGTGAATAAGCGATATCCGCGCGGGTAAGACTCATCATCGCAGAGATGAGCACACCTGCCGCCAACATGATCATAGTCCATATCTCCGGACTGATCCCCCAGCCATTCCAGCCCAGAAAATAAAGCAGCTGAGTGGTATTGGCGATCGTCGCCACGGTGATCCAGCCCAAATAGATGCTGAATGGAATTTGTACAGCCCATTTTTCGCCAGTTGTAACTTCGCCCCGACCGATATCCAAGCGCAGGTAGATTGCGATCAGCGAACATAGAATCACTACCATGGCAATCAAGGTGAAATTAAAAATTTCGTAATGCCACAAGAAAAGCCAGGCGATATTCGCCAGGCAGCTCAAGATAAATAGATAGCCGATACTGCGTAGACGAGGATTCTCACGCTGCGCAGGCAGTATCTGGTAGATTGCATAAGCGATTAAACCAACATATATCAATCCCCAAATGGAAAATACATATCCAGCTGG
>DATKXE010000335.1:0-7919 GCA_035529195.1 Anaerolineales bacterium | reverse complement strand
ATTTCATGATTGCGGGTTGTTTCAGTGTAATCAGGACCACCGACCCGAGGATAAAAACCGCTGCCAGCAAAACCCTTGCTGTAAGCTCTTCCCCGGCCAGGAGGCTGCCCAACAGAATAGCGACCAGCGGATTAACATATGCGTAGGTGGATACCAGCATGGTCGGGGCAACCCTCAGCAGCCAGATATAAGATGCAAATCCCACCCAGGAACCGAACACAACCAGGAAGGCGAATCCAAGCCAGGAGCGGGTTGAAATAGCGGCTAAATCCAATTGACCCCATTCTCCGGTCACAGTTCCCAATATGAGCAGACCGAGACTGCCTGCCAGCATTTCCATACCCGTCGCCAGCAAGGGCGAATCTGGCAATCTTGCCCCCCTGTTGTAAAGTGAACCCACTGCCCAGAAAAACGCGGCCAGCAGCAGTACCAGGGCACCCAGCAGATCGACTTCTCCCTCGATCCCGATCAATTGAGCTGGACCGATCAAGACCAGTATTCCAGCGAAGCCCGCTAATACACCCACGACCACCCAGCTGTTTGGACGGCGACCTCCAGGGCGGAGTGAGTCAAGTAATGCCATCCACAGCGGTACGGAAGCGATCATCAAGGATGCGATCCCCGAGGCAACGCGTTGCTCAGCCCACATGACTCCCCCATTGCCACCTACCAGCAAGAATAAGCCCACGATTGCTGCAGAGCGCCATTCGATTCTTAATGGGGTCGGATCACCACGCAGCCTGCGGAAGGCATAAAGCACGGCACCTGCTATGAGAAACCGGAAGCCAGCGGCCAGGAAGGGTGGCATGGTTTCGACTGCGAAACGAATCGCCAGGTAAGTCGAACCCCACACGATGTAAATCGCGATCAGGGCGGCCCATATGGATACCCCAGTAGCCTTTGCAGGGTTGTTCATTAAGCCCTGACCAAATATTCGCTTTCTGAAATCGCCAGATCGACCTTGGCCATCTCCCACCCGAGCAGGGCTTTCTTGCGCATCGCTCCCCAGCGGTAATTCCCAAACTCACCATTTTTACGGATTACCCTGTGGCAGGGTATCAACACCGGGATCGGGTTGTTGGAAATCGCATTCCCAACCGCCTGTCCGCCACCCGGCATGCCGATCTGAATTGCCACTTGTTGGTAAGATACCACTGTGCCAGCTGGAATTTGCATTAATGCCTCCCATACCTTGATCTGGAAGTTCGTACCGCTCAAATAAATTCGTGTGGGAGTGGGTGAAGGTCTTTGAAAAAGCGCCATCATCTCATTAATCACAAATCCTGTTCCCGCAAGATCCGCTTTGATTTCCGCTGCCGGCCAACTCGATATTAAACTTGACAGAGCTGCTTCCCGTTCACCATCTCGGACGAACACCAGGCTGCAAATCCCACGTCTGGTGACAGCCACCAGGCACTCACCAAATGGACTGGGATGAAATCCATATCTGACCTTCAATCCAGCTCCCTGATTCTTATACTCTCCTGGTGTCACGGCTTCGCAGCTAACAAACATATCATGCAATCGCCCCGGTCCTGAAAGACCGATCATATGCGCGGTGCTTAATAAATCCTTAGATTGGTTGAGCAGCTGCTTGGCATTTTCTTTGGTCAGGTACTGCATAAACCGTTTTGGGCTGATGCCCACCCAGCGTGAAAATAATCGTTGGAGATGGTACTCGCTCAAGTGAAGGCTGTGCGCCAATTCGGTCAAGCCCGGTTGTTCGAGTCGCTGGGTCTCCAAGAATTGGATCGCCTGCTCAATCTGTTCGTAATCCCGGGCTAGTTGGGAATAATCTGTAGACTGCATAATTTTTTCCTGCTCAATCAATTTACCTTGCGGTTTAACATTTAGGATGTCTGGAATTATAAACAATCCAACCATTTATTCCACCCGATTCTTGCTCGGCCATCAAATAGGATCCGTGCCATGATACCAGCTTTGCTGGGTGATAACAGGGTTCGATCACTGGATATTTCGCCCGGCAAAATTGTGGCGGATTGGGATTTAGGTTCACTGTATCTCATTTGTACAGCAGTGATTGGAGATTGTTTTCGAGAAATTTTAATCAATAAGAATCAATGATTAATATCTGCCTATAATGTTGCATACCTGAGTGCCCCATGTTAAAATACACCATCGCAAACACAAATCCGGATTCCCCATGGATTAAAAATTCTATTTGATAATTCTTAGACGTTTTATTTTGTGGTATAAAGCGGTAACAATTGCGTTGGAGGACCCAAGATGACGGAAATGGTAGAAGTAGTAATTGATAGCATCCGTGTCAGCCTGATGTCTCAGCAGCGAATCGTTATTTTACGCGAAGTTGATAACGAACGCTATCTACCAATTTGGATTGGTACTCCAGAAGCTGATTCAATAACGATCGCTTTACAGGAAGTTGAGGTGTCGCGCCCTCTTACCCATGATTTAATTAAGAATATTTTCCATTCATTAGAAGCCCGGGTTCTGCGAGTCGAGGTGATGGCACTCCGCGATGATACATTCTATGGCAATATCGTTGCCGAGATTGATGGTCGCACGGTAAACATCGATTCGCGTCCTTCAGATGCGTTAGCCCTGGCTGTGCGCACGCATGTACCCATCCTGGTCACCCAATCCGTGATGGACACAGCCGGTATTATTCCCGAAGAAGACATGCAGGAAGGGGAGCAAGATATTCTGGACGCTCCAGAATCTGGTTCTGAACGCTTATCCGTATTTGAAGATTTTTTCGACAGCATCTCTACCGATCAAGATGAAGAGGAAAATGGTGGCGAGGAAGCAGATTGATCAATTAATAAGCAGTGCTGACCGGGGTAAGCGGTTTTGCGACCGGTGACCCCGGTTTTTTATCCGCTATACAAAACTTTTACAGGAATGATGCCCAATATTTGTGACCTGATTTTTTCCCTTAGGAAACCATGACTGAGCTCTCGTCCCCAGAAGTCAGTACATCTCCTGGACCTCAGGTTGTACCCCACAGCCGGGAAGCCGAAGAAGCCGTAATTGGCGCTATTCTGATCAACCCAGAAGCATATTATGATGTCGCCCAATTTTTGACTGGTGACGATTTTTATATCCACCGGCACCGCTGGATTTGGGAAGCATATTCCCGTCTGCAGGAGCAGCGCACTCCGATTGATTTCCTCACCGTAACCGAAGAACTGGATCAAATGGGTCAGCTTGGCGAGGTTGGTGGACCCGCTTATCTCACCGCATTGATCAACAATGTGCCCACCTCTCTGCATGCTGAGGCTTATGGGCGTGTCGTTGAAGAGACCGCCGTACGCCGCCGCATGTTAGATGCCGCTAACCAGATCGCTAAAATGGCATACAAAGAGGACAGCAGCATCGAAGAAGTGATGAATGAGGCCGAGAAAGCCATCTTTGGTGTCAGCGAGCGGCGCCTGACGCGCGATCTGCAGCCCATCAAACAAGTATTGGGGGATTATTATGAACGCATTGATTATCTCATGCGCCGGGGTGAAGATACCGTCGGTGTGCCTTCCGGCTTCATCGACCTGGACCGCCTATTGGGTGGATTTCAGCCTTCAGATTTTTTGCTGATCGCCGGTCGCCCAGGAATGGGCAAGACAGCTTTTATGCTCTCAGCTGCCAAGAACGCAGCCCAAATTCACAAGAAGCATGTCGCTGTGTTCTCGCTTGAAATGGCGAATGAACAATTGGTGCAGCGTTTGATCGCCCAGGAGACGGGTATCGATATCCACCACCTGCGCACGGGCAAACTGACCGAAGATGAATGGCCCCTTTTTGCACATTCCATTGAGATGCTCGGGGATACCCGTATCTTTCTTGATGATACACCTGGATTAACACCGCTGCAGCTGCGCACAAAGTGCCGCCGCTTGCATCTTGAATTTCGATTGGATCTGATTCTGGTTGATTACCTGCAGTTAATGAGCGGTGGGATGCGCATTGAGAACCGGACCCAGGAAGTCTCTTATATCTCACGCAACATGAAAATACTCGCCAGAGAATTGAATGTTCCCGTGCTGGCTGCTGCGCAGCTCTCACGCGCGATAGAACAGCGTGCTGACAAAGAACCTCAGCTTTCCGACTTGCGAGAGAGCGGCAGCCTGGAACAGGATGCGGATGTGGTCATGTTCATCCATCGCCTGGATATGTACGACAAAGACACCACGCGACCCAATGTTGCTGAGATCAAGATCTCAAAACACCGTAATGGCCCAACCGGCTCAATCGAACTGATCTTCAGAAGCGGACTGGCAAAGTTTGAGAACGCTGCCACGCGGGATGTCGATCTGTCCAAATTGGCTTAATGAAACCATCTATGAAAGAATTTACTGGATTTCCTGATCGCAGGATGCAATTCACAGGCATACCAGACCTGTTTTTCAGGAACTTGCTGCTTGATATCGATCACCTCGGTGAATTGAAAACCACACTGTATGCTTTTTGGCTTCTCAACCAGATGGAAGGTGCATTTCGTTATTTGCGGCGGGATATTTTTCTTCAAGACCAGGTATTTATGCAGGGCTTGGCAGCCGATCCCCAGGAAGCCGTAAAAGAATTAAATGAGGCACTCGATCGCTGTATTGAAAGAAGAACATTTTTGAAAACCTCGTTAGACTTGGAAGATGGCAGCCAGGATCTGATTTTTCTAAATACCCCCAAGGGACGCGCTGCCCTGCAGGCGATTGAGAAAGGTGAGTGGCGTCATTCTGGCGACCCGGATTCTCCATTAGAGTTGATTCCCCAGGCGCCCAATATCTATGACTTATACGAAGAGAACATCGGGCCATTAACACCCATGATCGCCGAAACGTTGCGAGATGCGGAGCAGAGCTATCCCTATCCCTGGATCGAGGATGCAGTTCGCATCGCAGTGGAGAATAATGTCCGCCGCTGGAGCTATGTTGACGCCATTCTCAAACGATGGCAGGAAGGAGGACGAGATGAGCGAACGGATCGACGAGACACTGAAAAGGATCGCCGCCGCTACGTCGAAGGAGAATTCTCCGACTTCATCGAGCACTGATGATCCGGCAGCTGCGGGTCGGGCAGATCTATTAGGTGATCCCGAATGCCCACACTGCGCAGGTTTGGGTTACTTGCGCGCTGACGTTCCGATCGGGCATCAAGATTTCGGAAAAATCCTGACTTGCACCTGCCGACAGGCTCAGGTGAGCCAGCAGGTCCACCGGCGTTTGTATTCACTCAGTAATCTGGACGAGCTGAGCCATTTGACTTTCGATAATTTTGAACTGCGAGGACGCTTTGGTCAGAATAATTATCAAGCGGATTCGATCGAACTGGCTTACAACCAATCACACCAGTTTTCCCAATCGATGCAGGGTTGGCTTTTACTGGAAGGTCATTACGGAAGTGGCAAGACACACCTGGCAGCTGCCATAGCCAACTTTGTCGTTGGCCTTGGTGTTCCCACACTTTTTCTCACTGTTCCCGATCTCCTCGATACACTGCGTTTCTCCTACGATGATCCTGAAACTTCTTTTGAACAGCGATTTGAAGAAATCCGCCAAATTTCCTTACTAATTCTGGATGATTTTGGGACTCAAAATGCAACCCCCTGGGCTCAGGAAAAGTTATTCCAGATCGTTAATTATCGTTATATCAATCGCCTTCCATTGGTGGTAACTACCAATCTTGCCTTGGAAGAGATTGAAGGTCGAATTCGCTCCCGGTTGCTGGATCCTGAACTTGTTACTAGAGTTGAGATCATCGCCCCCGATTACCGCCAACCTCTTGGTGATACTGGGAGTCCGACCCGCTCATCACTTGATACGCTGAATGGATTGACTTTTGGTAATTACAGTGATCGCAGGGGAGAAGGATTATCACCTCAGGATTTACAAAGCCTTGAGAAAGCATTTCGGGCAGCACTTGATTTCGCCGAAAATCCAAATGGATGGCTTGTGTTCACTGGGCCTTATGGCTGTGGTAAAACGCATCTCGCAGCTGCTATTGGTAATTACCGCAATGAAAAAGGACAACCTCCCATCTTTGTCACCAGCATAGAATTGTTGGATCATCTTCGAGCAACTTTTAATCCTGAGAGCAATATTCGCTTTGATCGGCAATTCAAGGAATTTCAAACTTGTGCCTTCCTGATCCTCGATGACTTAGGAACTGAATCGATGACACCCTGGGTGAAGGAAAGAATTGACCAATTATTTAACGCCAGGTATAACGCCAAATTGCCGACTGTAATTACGACTTCTAAAAGATTTGATGAGATCGATGACCGCATCCGGAGCAGAATGCTTGATAAGCGCTTATGCAGGATTTTTGGTATTACTGCCCCTTCATATCACGGGACAAAACCAGGCCAATCTAAATCCTCCCGCAAGCAACGCACCTGATATCCCACTATTTATTGAGGTAAATTTATGACCCCTTCAAGTGATGTTTGTTTATATTGTGAACGAGACAGCAACCAGATTCCGCTCTTGGCACTTGTTTTTCAAGGAAAAGAAATATCCATCTGCGCCCAGCATCTGCCGGTATTGATTCATTCGCCTGCCAAGCTGGCTGACAAGCTCCCTGGATTAGCCCAGGTACCCCCCGCTGAACACCACCACGATTAATATTCTCGCTAAGAGAGCGTATTCTGTGGATGATACCTGGAGTTTGAGCATTTCTTATTGATCTAAATTAATCCACCCAGATCTGCTTGATATGCCATGGCACAATTGAAAATTCACCCGGAACTACCCCTACCGGCCCATTATGAACCACAAAAGGTGGGCCAGGTATGGCGTGTACCTTATGCAGAGCGGGCAGTCGAGGCACGCGCCTGGGCAAAAACACACCAACTGCGACCAAATGAGCAGGACCGGTTCATGATTGCCCTGGTGTTGATCGATATACAAAATACCTTTTGTATCCCTGAATACGAGCTCTATGTAGGCGGGCGCTCAGGGACTGGTGCTGTCGACGACAATATCCGCTTGGTGCAGTTTATCTACCGGAACCTGGGAGCTATCTCCCACATCTCGATCACATTGGACACCCACCAGGCGACTCAGATCTTTCACCCTATTTTCCTGGTAAATGAGAAAGGTGAAAATCCGCCTCCCTACACGCTCATCACCGCACAGGATGTCAAAGATGGGCGCTGGAAGTTTAATCAAATCCTGGCTGGAGATATGGGGGTATCTGCGGAAAATGGGCAATTGCTATTAGAGCATTACACCTCCCAGCTGGCGGATAAAGGGAAATTTGACCTGACAATCTGGCCCTATCATGCCATGCTGGGCAGCACCGGTCATGCCCTGGTTCCATCTATTGAAGAAGCAGTGTTCTTTCACACCATATCCCGCTACAGCCGGCCTGATTTTGAGATCAAGGGAGCCTATCCATTCACTGAGCATTACTCCGCTCTTGGACCAGAGGTGCTCATAGGACCGCAGGGTGAAAAGCTCGCTGAAAAGAGCGATAAGATTCTACGAAAGATAAACGGATACGATGCCGTTGTGTTCGCTGGACAGGCGAAAAGTCATTGTGTAGCCTGGACAATAAATGATATGCTGGATCAAATACAAGAGACGGATCCCGGGCTGGCTGGGAAGGTATACCTGTTAGAAGATTGCACCTCTCCCGTAGTCATTCCCGGGGTAATCGATTACACGGATCAAGCAGACGCGGATTTTGCCAGGTTTGCCGAAGAGGGGATGCATGTAGTTCGATCGAGCGAACCGATCTCCAGCTGGCCTGGAATCTTCTCCGAAGATTAGTTCTTCAAATTAAACATTTCAATGGGTAGCCCATAAGTGGGTTCATTTGTGCTGCCAACGCTTCGCTGAAGAAAGGTGACCGGAAGTGGAGGCGAAATTCCCGCTGTGTTATAGAAGGAAAAAACCTTTGACTGGAAAGGCCAGGGTTTAGAGTGGGATTTTTCTGGAGAGATG
>DATKXE010000334.1:0-4971 GCA_035529195.1 Anaerolineales bacterium | reverse complement strand
GCTGAAACCGACCCAAACCGGAAGACCAGTTTTTTGGGCGGCTTCCAGTGCGATCTCGGTGCGCTCAATATCCGCCATCATTTCGAGCATAATCAAATTTGCTCCCGCATCCGCCATGATGATAGCCTGTTCCTCGAGGTTCGCTCGCAGCTGCTCGGGAGGGGGTGTCTTCCCGGTACCCGTTCCAAGCATTGTCAACCATGGGGACGCCCCGCCTTTCGATCTCGGTGCCGGTTGCCGCCAGAAGGGACGTTGCGCATGATGTAGGTAATTCCGTCTTCGGTGACTTTGTCGTGGACGCCCTGTGTAGCCCACAGCAGGAAAGAAAGCTCTTCGAGGGTGACAGTTTCGGTGGTAAATTCTCGGTGGCTGATGCGGTCACGGATGACGTCAATTACAGGCGCTTGACCGACGGTGAACTGGTCAGGAGGGATCAGGTCGACCAACTGCGCGCCTGGGGGGATGGGTTTCTGAATATCCGGGCGTGGAAGACCTTTCTGTTGATCGCTGGCGACCTGGTCAAATTGAGCCCATTCATAGGCTTTCAGTAATTCACGTTTTGATTTTGGCATGGGGTTTTCCATTTGGTTGCGCTGATCGGGGAAATGTAGTTGACAGATGCGTTCTCAGGAATCTATTTTATCAGTTATGAGGTCGTTGGAAGTTTTCCCATTTAAAGCAAGGCAATATGTATGCGAGGAATCACTTATTAAACGTAATCGGTCAGGAGGACCCTGCTAAGGAGTGAATTTCATCCAACCATCCTTTTCAGCAATTTGCAGGTTGAGGGAAGGTACGCGGTGCGATATGCTTCTTTTGGTATGAACATCTATCGACAAAAATTGATCCATTTGGCCCATTTTCTCGCAACGCGTTGAGCCAGCTTACAAAGAAGCGTTTGTTGCCTTGATAAAACGGGAGAGTGGTTAGAAGAATTATTTCTTACCTGGGACATCTTGGTTGGCGGCAGCTGGCGTCGGTCTGGCCTTTGAAGCGACTATTTATATTTATGTTTTAAGTTGACGCATTATTTCCTTATTATCGCTGCTGGAAACCCTGCAGCTTCGGGTATTTTGCACACAGGATATGGTTAACTTCTGATTTTTGGGAATATGGCTTTTACAATCTCGGGCAGCGTGGCTGTCATCGAAGGATCGATTGTGGCCCTTTTCAATAGTTTTGTCATTCCAAGTACAATATCTGTTTTGGTTGTCTCAGCTTACAAATTGCTCAGCTTTTGGCTACCTTTATTATTGGGTTTTCCATTCACCTGGGTTTTACAATCAAGATTAAATAGTTATATAATGACCCCTACCAATACCATTAAATCAAAGTATTAACATATCAATAAAAATGAATCCATCTAATAAACCTAAAATCATTCATCAGCCCGCTACGTACCCCTCACCATCGCGATTACATTCTTGGTTAATCGGGCGCCCGCTTCCAACGGCGGATGCAGAGCACCAAGCTATCGGAAAACGGATCGGGTTAGCTGTTTTCTCATCTGATGCGCTCTCATCCACGGCTTACGCCACCCAAGAAATCCTGGTCATCTTGGCTGTTGCCGGTACCTCAGCCTTAGGCTATGCATTTCCAATAGCAATTGCGATCGTTGCGCTTCTGGCTATCGTCACCATCTCATATCAACAAACCATCCATGCTTACCCTAGCGGGGGTGGGGCTTACATTGTCTCCCGAGATAATTTGGGGCAATTCGCTTCGCAAGTCGCTGGGGCAGCATTGCTTTCGGATTACATCCTGACGGTATCAGTCTCTGTCTCAGCTGGATTAGCCCAGGTGGTTTCTGCATTCCCCTTCCTAATAGAATATCGGGTTTACCTAGCAGTTGGGGTGGTTATGTTGATAATGGTTATCAATTTGCGAGGAGTCAAAGAATCTGGATTTGTTTTTGCCATCCCGACATATTTCTTCCTGGCAATGCTTACCTTTACAGTAGTCGTGGGTTTTGTGCGATATTTTTCCGGGAATTTACCCAGTTTGATTGATCCCCCAATTATGGATGTGGGAACCACTCAAGCAATAACACTCTTCTTGATACTGCATGCTTTTTCTAGTGGAACCACAGCCCTCACTGGGGTGGAAGCAATTTCGAACGGGATTCCGGCATTTAAAGAACCACGCAGCCGCAATGCCGGGCAAACGCTGATTTGGATGTCAGTCATATTGGGGTCATTATTCTTAAGCATCACTTTTTTGTCGGGAGAAATTGGTGCAGTTCCATCTGAAATCGAAACCGTCATCTCCCAAATTGCCCGATCAGTTTTTGCGGGTCGCGGAATTCTCTATTTTGCCGTAATCGGTGCCACAACCCTGATTTTATTCATGGCTGCCAATACCGCCTTCGCCGATTTCCCCCGCTTGAGCGCCCTGCAGGCTTCGGATAAATTCCTTCCCCGCCAACTTACCTATCGAGGCAGTCGCTTAGTGTACTCCTGGGGCATTGTAACTTTGTCAATGATCGCTGCGTTAATCATTATTCTTTTCCAAGCTAATGTTAATTCGTTGATTCCACTCTATGCCATAGGTGTATTTTTATCTTTCACATTGTCTCAAGCTGGCATGGCACATCGCTGGTCAAAAATTGGTAGGTTAGGGCCTGAGGATGAGATTAAAGAGCAAGGCTCTGTTCTTCGGTACGATCCAAGTTGGCGCTGGAAAATGATTGTCAATGGATTTGGAGCGATTTGTACTGCAGTGGTAGTAATAATCTTCGCAACGACCAAATTCCGGGATGGTGCCTGGCTCGTATTGATCTTGATTCCATTGCTGATTTCAATGTTTTATGCTATCCATCGCCATTACATCCGGCTAGCTGATGATCTATCATTATCAGATTATGATTCACCGCCACGCCTAAGTCATCAACGAATCATTGTGCCAATCTCCGGGGTTCATAAAGGGACTCTCACTGCGTTACGTTATGCCCGATCTCTCAGTAATGACATCACAGCCGTGTTTATAGCCATTGATGACGACCAGACACAACGTATTCAAAATCGATGGGAAAATTGGATTACTGATGTCCCCTTAGTTGTGATTGATTCCCCTTACAGGGAATTAATGCACCCTTTAGTAGATTATATTGATACTCAGGCAGCAAAAAATGAGCCAGGTGATATTATCACCGTGGTTGTTCCGGAGTTTGTACCCCGTCGCTGGTGGCACAATTTCTTGCACAATCAGAATGCAACCTGGCTACACTTTGCCTTGAGGCACATTCCGGGCGTTGTAGTTGTGAATGTACCTTACCAGGTGGAATAATTGATGATCGAATGATTAAATAAGGTCTTTTCATATTTGAACCGAGTATCACCATCACCATGTTAATTTTTCTATGAAATTTTTGTGCCATTCAAAGGATTAAATGCGCTTAATTCAAACCAGAATATTTTCACGACTTTGACCACCGAGTATGCATTTGATCCTCTGGTGTTCCATGGATATCTCAGATTTTCATCATCCGGGGTTGCATGATTCGAGCGAATTTATTCCACGCTTGTCGGTTAAAGTTGAATAAATTTACTGCTGGTTAGATGTTGTGATACTGATCAAGCATGAGGGGTATAGCTCTGTATTCATCGGATAACAGGATAAAATACTTTGGAGGGAGCAAGATTATTTTCGACGACAAAATGTTCATCATAAAAAGGGCCCAATTTTGGTACCAATTGAAAGTGGAAAATTCATGACTGTTTTGGGGAATTTTGGTAGGATGGCACATGACCCAATGCCTCATGCGGCCGAATCGCGTTATATTCCTCCAACCAATCTTTAGTAATCGCCTGAGCCTCTGCGAAAGTATTAAATAGAAAGGCATCGAGAACGGATTGACGATACGCGCGATTGAAGCGCTCAATAAGAGCATTCTGGCCGATTTCCCGGATTGAATGAGGGCCAAAGCGACCTCATGTTCATCTGGCCAGTCTGCCAGGGTTCGGGAAATCAATTCGGGTCCGTTGTCCAGCCGTAGCTGCATGGGGTATCATCACCTTCTATGCCGGTTGCACCAGGGTTGCACCGGACATAAAGAAGGAAAAGTGACTCAATATTCTTCAAGAGCATCAATAGAGTGTTCTAGACTGTCGCAGATTATTGTTGAGGCTTGAGTTGTAACTCGCAGCGGACCTGTTCTGAACTGCGTTCCCCATGATTTAGAATGAAAAGCATCAAAGGGGACAATGAGTCTCGAAGGAATTACCCTACATATACGATAATTACACCGTCAGATATCATCAAGTAATACTAGTGTTACCTGCATTCAAAATTGCAATCGGCGCAATCCAGATAAGACGCCTATGAAAAAATAATTGATCACCATTTACTCCGGTCCGAACAGCAATAAAACATATTTTTGTGGATAACACTGGTTTTGATCAATGTTTTGGCGCACCAATTTATTTTGATCAATACGGGAATCACGGGGACGAGCTATACTTCATTGAAAGCGGAAGGAATCCGCTCTTTGGTTATATCGGCACTCCACCGCTTGTGCCATGGGTTGCATATCTTATGGACTTGTGAGAATGTCCTTCAGCACCTGCATATGCTCTAATCCTATGCCGCAGCAGCCACCCAGGACCTGGACCCCCTGCTGCAGCCATGAATTTGCTGCGGACGCATAATCTTCTGGTGAGATCACATCATTGAAAATCCAGTTTGATGCGACAAATTTTCCTGAATGCGCATACACGCCGATCGGACCCTGCCAGTTGGCCTTCAAAACATTTAAACATGCATCGATGTATTCGACTTCTGTATGCATGATCGTGACAACCGGCACATCATAGTTCTGAATCGCCTTAACCCCTTCAAGCAAGGCCGATCCATATAATAAGTGCGGCTCACCAACCTCATCCAGGTGACAGCTGAAACCGACCCAAACCGGAAGACCAGTTTTTTGGGCTGCTTCCAGTGCGATCTCGGTGCGCTCAATATCCGCCATCATTT
>DATKXE010000333.1:0-4116 GCA_035529195.1 Anaerolineales bacterium | reverse complement strand
TTCAACAACTTTGTCGTCATCCTGCTGATTGTGGCAGCAGTCATCTCCGCCTTGCTTGGTGACTATATAGAGGCGGCTGCAATCTTTGCCATCGTGATTCTAAATGCTGCTTTAGGCGTTATCCAGGAGCGCAGAGCAGCTCATGAATTAGCTGCTTTGCGCAAATTAGCCTCTCCTGATGCAGAGGTGATCCGCGATGGTTCCCGGCAAATTTTCCCATCTCAGCAGCTGGTCCCTGGTGATTTGGTGCTTCTGGAGGCGGGGAATTATGTACCAGCCGATATTCGCTTGATTGAAGCTGTCAATCTTCGGGTCGACGAAGCGGCACTGACAGGTGAGTCGGTGCCGGTGCAGAAGAATGCCGGAGTACGCCTGGAAGCCAATATCCCCCTTGGGGATCGCAAAAACACCGCTTTCATGGGTACGATGATTAATTATGGCCGTGGGAAAGGTGTTGTGGTAAGCACCGGCATGCTGACCCAGATCGGTTTGATCGCGACCATGCTCCAAATGGTTGAGCACGAACCGACCCCATTGCAGCGACGGTTGGATACGGTCGGGAAAACCCTCGGTTGGGCTGCGATAGCAATTTGTGCGGCGGTTTTTCTCGTCGGTTGGTTGCGCGGCTTCGATCCCCTGGAAATGTTTCTCATCGCAGTAAGCCTGGCAATCGCTGCCGTTCCCGAGGGATTACCGGCTGTGGTTACCATCAGTTTAGCTTTGGGAATGCGTGAGATGATCAAACGCAATTCTCTCATCCGGCGACTTTCGTCAGTCGAAACCCTTGGTTCAGCAACCACGATCTGCTCAGATAAAACTGGCACCCTCACTCAAAACCAGATGACCGTCACCCAACTATGGGTGGATGGGCAATTAATAGATATTTCTGGACGAGGCTACAAACCGGTAGGGGAATTTCAAATTGATAAAGAAAGGATTGACCTGGCAGATTTCCCAGGGGCTTCTACTGCTTTATGGGTTGCAGCATTAAATAATAATGCCGATCTGGATTTGGGTGATCCTGGCGACGAACTGCCTAATTATCG
Source organism: Anaerolineales bacterium (assembly GCA_035529195.1). GTDB lineage: Bacteria > Chloroflexota > Anaerolineae > Anaerolineales > UBA4823 > PFL25. Next base: position 3,070 of record DATKXE010000333.1, on the reverse strand, counting down.
GGTGGCTGGTGATCCCACGGAAGGAGCTTTGATCGTAGCTGCCGCCAAAGCGAATGCCTGGACTGAAGAGCTCAATCAGGCTTATCCGCGTGTGCAGGAAATCCCGTTTGATTCAACCAGGAAAAGAATGCTGACCATGCATCGCGTGCAGGACCCTCGGCCTGAGGATATCTCACCTTTCTATGATACCAAGGTAAAAGAATGGTATGTAGTCACGGTCAAAGGAGCTCCTGACCTGGTTTTGAATTACTGCACCCAGATTGAAAGGATGGATGATTCAACCTCACCCTTGAATGATGTGGAACGTGAGAAGATCTTCAATGCCAACGATCAAATGACCCAGCAAGCGCTGCGTGTCCTGGGGATGGCATACCGGGTGGTCCAGCGAATTCCAGAGGAATTGAACCTGGAGGAACTGGAAAACGATTTGGTATTTGCAGGTTTGATCGGCATGATCGATCCCCCCAGGGAAGAGGTGGCCCAGGCTTTAGAAATTGGACGCAAGGCAGGTATCCGGACAGTGATGATCACAGGCGATTACCCGAATACAGCTCGCGCGGTGGCCGAATCAATCAATCTGCTCGAACCCGGGCACCAGATCCTGACAGGACACCAAATGGATCTATTGGATGATGGAGAGCTGGAACGCCAGGTTGCATACACAGATGTATTTGCCAGGGTATCTCCGGAACACAAACTGCGCATCGTCGAAGCTTTAAGGGCCAGAAATGAGGTCGTCGCCATGACCGGGGATGGGGTCAATGACGCTCCAGCCATCAAACGGGCAAATATTGGTGTCGCGATGGGGATCACCGGCACTGATGTCGCCAAAGAGAGCGCTGATATGGTTTTGACAGATGATAACTATGCCAGCATCATCTCTGCAGTCGAACAAGGGCGCGTCATTTACAGCAACATTCGCAAATTCGTCTACTACCTGCTCTCTTGCAATGTCGCCGAGATCGCCACAATCTTTTTGGGCATCATGTTCACCCAGGGCTCGCCTCTGACTGTGATCCAGCTTTTGTGGTTGAACCTGATCACTGATGGCGCCCCGGCTTTAGCTCTGGGTACCGAGAAAGGTGATCCAGATATCATGGACCAGCAGCCCCGTCCGCCATCTGAACCGATCATCAACCGTTTTATGACAGCTGGTATTGGGATTCAAACCATCGCTATCACCTTCGTGACACTGACTGCCTACCTGATCGGATTGCAGCTCTTCTCAGAGAACCCTCTGATACCCAGTACGATGGCATTTGTGACCATTTCTTTCTCGGAGCTGCTCAGAGCTTTTACAGCCCGGTCAGAGCGTTATCCCCTGATTAAGATCGGTCCGTTCAGCAATCGCTTGATGAATTATGCCGTCTTGACCTCCTTTGCTTTGCTGCTTGTGGTGGTATATGTACCGTTTTTACAGCCAATTTTCGATACAGCCACTTTGACCTGGGCGCAGTGGCAGTACATTCTCCCCTTAATTTTTATCCCAGCAGTGGCCGCGGAAGCAAGCAAGCCCTTATTGAACCGCTTCATCAAGGGATGAGGAATTTCTTCCTAGCGGTTCATTAACTCCTGCTTCGTGTTATCAAATTCCTAACACCTTTCCCAACTTAATTCGCAGCGCACATCACAAAGTACTTGGGATTGACAGAACAGTTTCCATTTCGAATCTCTGAGTGTGGTAAACTTTTTGCCAAGTTCGAAAAAGGCAGGCAATGAGATACAGTACCGTTCTCCCAAATTTACGCATACTGCCAGCTGCTGCGCTGGTACCACATGAGGATTGCGATCCCCGGCGTGTAGACCGGCTCAGCCAGCGCTTACGGGCAGAGGGGATTCTCAAGAATCCTCCCGTTGTCGCTCCCATCCCGGACAGCGAAAAATATGTGGTGCTGGATGGCGCCAATCGCGCCCTGTCGTTCATAAATCTGGGCATACCTCACATCATTGCCCAGCTGGTCAGCTACCAGGATTCAGGAGTTGAATTAGATACCTGGTACCACGTGGTAGCAGGGATGGATATCACTGATTTTGAGAACGCATTAACCGTAGTAACTGGATTGCATTTGCAGGGCTGCAGTTTAGATGAAGCGCGATTGGCCTTGGCAACTCACCAAGCCGCTGCCTATATCATCAGCGCCAATGGGGTGCGGATGGTCAGCAACACATCCACGACTCTCAAGCATGATACCACCTTGCTCAATGGCCTGGTACGCGCTTACAAAGGGAAGGCGAATATCTATCGCGCCTCTAACGATATCTGGGAGATACAGAAACCTTATTACCCGGATATCACTGCGCTGGTTATTTTCCCCCGTTTAACCCCGGATGATATCATCCACGCTGCACAGAGCGGGGAGAAGATTCCTACCGGTATCACCCGCCATATTATTCCCCACCGGGCTTTGAACATCAATATTCCTATGGATGTTTTGGAAACTGATTGGCCGTTGGAGCGTAAAGAGAAATGGCTCCAGGATTGGTGGATGGAGCGCATGGCTGCCAATGCAATCCGTTTTTACTCGGAATCAACCTTTTCATTCAACGAGTAGCCAACCAGAAATACCACCTCGAACAGCAAATTCTTAATATTTCAAGAAAATATTGGGGAACTTGAACTGTTCGCGCAACCTATTATTTCAGCGAACCCATAAGTTATCTATGCTGCTCGCAATCCGGTTCTAACTTCCACCTGCAATTGGAACTGTGGTTTTCGAGAGGGGTATTGCGATATTACCCCGTTCTAAAAACGGAGTGAAAGGCAGCTCAAACCACCATCCATCTTCTGGAATTCCGAAACCTCAAGGCGCATGATCTGGTAGCCCATGTTGGCCAAGTTCGTTGAGAATTTCGGATAACCAGCTGCTACCAATACGAAGTCGTTCACGCACACGCAATTGGCCGCGTAGCTTTCATCCCCATCGACAGTGATAATTTCATAATCTTCGAAGCTGGTCAGGTCTTCAAGACCTTTGATGAGAACCAATCGCTGGTCGCCAAGATAAGCGATACCACTTTTTAGATGAAGCAAGCCTTCATGCCCGCGCAGATCTACGAAACTTGAACTGTA
>DATKXE010000332.1:0-4427 GCA_035529195.1 Anaerolineales bacterium | reverse complement strand
TGCTGAGCTCAGCAAATGAAGTTATTAACCTGGTTTTTGGGATCTGGTTAGAAAACTCATTTGGATTAATGATCGCGGCGTTGGGGGCTGCTGCAGCAGTGATCGGAGTGTCCGAGTTGGGGGGCGAATCCTTGGCAGCAGCCTTCACAGATCGCCTGGGCAAACCCCTGGCCATTGGTTTAGGTTTAGGGTTGAATTGTCTCGCCGCGCTGGTACTACCCATATTAGGATCGAGCACAGCTGGAGCGGTGGTGGGTTTGTTCTTCTTCTACCTGACCTTTGAATACGCCCTGGTGAGCAGTGTTCCCATGATGACCGAGGTGATGCCCTCTGCACGAGCGACTGTTATGGCGGTGACCGCTGCCAGCGTATCGCTGGGACGCGCCCTGGGTGCATTATTGGCGACACCCTTATTTCTCTTCGGAGAATCTTCAGCAACCATACCCGATATCCTGCCCAACGCACTGGCTGCAATCGTCTTGAACGCAGCAGCCCTGGTTGCCTTGCGATACCTCCATAAGGGCATGCTACGCCGAGCGTGATATAATCCCCCTTCGCAGTATCCTGAACAGGGTGCTCAATAATAAAGGATGATTGTTAACACTGCGAAATGCAAACTTCTAAACGAAACCTTATTCTAATTACCGGTGCAGTACTGCTGGGGGTATTGGCTGTTCTGGCGGTTATTTTTATCCCCCAAATTCAACAGCGCTGGACTGAGCCTCTAGGTCCTGAATTGGGTTTGGCGACGCGTACACCCACCTCATCAGCAGCACTCCAGTCTGAAGCGACACCCCCCCCAGCTGCTCAAGCGGATCGCACTGAGGTTACTAACGATCCTGAGGAGACTGCAGAATCCGTTCAAGCAACTGCGGCCACGGCACCCACGGCAACCGCGGAACCTTTATGCGGCGGTCCACCCGAGATGATTGTTTTGGCGCTGGGGATTGATGGCAGCGAAAACTATTTATACGGACTCTCGGATGTGATCCGGGTAGTGCGGGTCGACTTTGTCACCCCAAAGGTGACCGTGCTGGATTTGCCGCGCGATTTGTGGGTAGAAATACCTGAGATCGAAGAAAAATACGGTATCACCCACGGGAAGCTGAACCAGGCTTATTTCTACGGCACCCCGGGAATGGGCTATTATGATGGCCCAGGGGCCGGTGCTGGACTGCTGGCCAGGACCCTGGATTTGAACTTTGACCTGACAGTTGATCATTATGGTGCGGTGAATATGCAGACCTTCGTGAAGCTGGTCGATGCTGTTGGCGGAATCGATATCTATCTGCCCACCGATATGGACGGCACGCCGATCGATGATAAGACTGAAGATATGGGTTACTTCAATGCGGGGCAGCAGCATTTCAGCGGTGATCAGGCCTTACGCTTCTCCCGGATTCGCAAGCGGTACAATGTGTTCACCCGCACCAGCAACCAGAATATGGTCCTGTGTGCCTTAAAAGATAAGGTCACCAGCCCAGCGGTAGTGCCGAAAATCCCCCAGATTATCTCTGCATTTCAGGATGCCATTCTCACGGACCTGAGCCCTGAGCAGCTGCTCCAACTGGCCTGTCTTGCTCCGCAGCTGGATGGAGACAACCTGGTCTTCACCAATATCCCGGAGGATCTACTCACCCCAGGCCGGGTTTACAGCCCACAGCAAAAGGCGGAAACCTTTGTCTGGGAGGCAGATTACAATGTCATCCGGGACATCATCAACCAATTTAAGGCTGGCACATTGGTGTCAGAATCAGATGGAGCATCCTGCCCATGAATAAAACAAGCGATTTATCCATTGATACAGAACTAACCCGAAAAATCCTGACCGGCTTCATCCACAGCAAAGTAACCCAGGCTGGCTTTTCCAGGGCAGTAGTGGGGTTGTCTGGTGGGATCGACTCGAGCCTGTCCGGCTACCTGGCTGCCGAAGCACTTGGTCCAGAGAATGTGCTGGCCGTCCGCATGCCTTATGAGACTTCCTCGCCTGAATCGCTCGAGCATGCCCAGCTGGTGATCGATAAGCTGGGGGTCAATGGCCTCACCCTGCCAATCTCTGACATGGTTGACCCATTGTTTGAGCGATTTCCTGCTGCTGACCACATCCGGCGGGGGAATGCAATGGCCCGGACGCGCATGATCGTTCTGTACGATCAATCCCAGGCTTTTGAAGGCTTGGTGGTTGGTACCGGCAACAAGACTGAATTCCTGCTCGGGTATACAACCCTGTATGGTGACGCAGCCTGTGCATTCAATCCGCTGGGAGACCTGTACAAGACCCAGGTCCGGCAATTAGCCAGGGCAATGGGTGTACCAGAAGTGATCATCACCAAACCACCATCGGCAGATTTGTGGAAGGACCAGACTGATGAGGGCGAGTTAGGCTTTACTTACGAGCAGGTCGATCAGCTGCTATACCAACTGGTGGACCAGGGTCTCTCTCCGCATGAATGTATCGAAGCCGGATTTTCAGAACAGTTTGTCAAGGCGGTCATCAAACTGATCAGGAGAAACTACTTTAAACGGGTGATGCCGCCGATCGCTAAACTAAGCGATCATGATTTAAGTGAGGATTTCTTATCCTTTGGTGATTGGGGAAATTAATCAATCCCAGCTGGTTCAGAACGAAGACCAATCCTAATCCATAAATTCCGGGCTGCTGACCGCTAACTATGCCACTACATATACCACCAGCACTGCATCACCGATCATTTCGTTTGCTCTGGATCGGGTTGGCGATCTCGGTGGCGGGATCACAGATGTAGATCTGGGCACTGCTGTGGCATGTGCGCATCCTAACCGACCAGCCGATCGCATTGGGAGGGATTGGATTGGCGCGCATTCTGCCGGTGATCGTATTTTCTCTAATCGGCGGTGCGGTAGCCGATTCAGCCAACCGGCGGACAATACTCTTTGTCACCCAGAGCGTGATGGCAGTGGTTGCGTTAGTGTTAGCCTGGCTTACATACCAGGGGCAGATCACCCTGTGGCAGATTTATCTCTTGACCGCCATCCAGGCCACGGCGTTAGCGTTTGATCTGCCCGCCCGGCAGGCTTTGGTTCCGAACCTGGTACCCCCGGAAGACCTGCCAAATGCTTTCAGCATGCAGTCGATCGCTTTCCAGGTGGGTTCGATCGTCGGGCCAGCTTTAAGCGGATTGGTGATCGCTTATGGGGGGCAGTACTACACATACCTGATCAATTCAATCACCTTCCTGGCAGTGATCGGTGCCTTGCTGCTGATCGGGCCGATTCCTCAGCATACGCGCGGCAGCGGGCGGATCCAGATCAAGTTTGCAGATATCGCCGAAGGGATACGCTTCATCCTGGGGCAGCCGGTGATTTTATCCAGCATGATTCTGGATTTTTTCGCAACATTCTTCTCCTCAGCCAACACCCTGATGCCAATCTTCGCCCGCGATATCCTCCACGTTGGGGCAGTCGAATACGGCTGGTTATCAGCAGCGCAATCGATCGGGGCGATGGCGGCAGCTGCGATCATCTCGCAGCTCAAAGAGATCCGCCACCAGGGCAAAACACTGCTGGTCTCAGTGGTTGCCTTTGGGATAGCCACGATCTTTTTTGGCCTGTCACGTACTTTCTTTGGCGCGGTGATCGCATTGATCTTCATTGGAGCTTCCGATTCGGTCAGTGCGATCATCCGCAACACCATCCGCCAGCTGCAGACACCGGATTACATCCGCGGGCGCATGACCAGCATCAACCAGATATTCTTCTTAGGGGGCCCGCAGCTGGGCGAGGTGGAAGCGGGATTGGTGGCGCAATTGTTTGGCGCGCCCGCAGCGGTGATTACAGGCGGAATCGGCTGCCTGCTGGCGGTAGGCTGGATTGCACGCCGCTGGCCGCAGCTGTGGAATTACAACGGTGACGAACCGATCAAAGCGGGGGCTGTGGGGGATTAAAACCGTCCAAGGTTAGCAGAGATTTGCACAAACTGGCTGCCAAGATATGGTGCAGATTGGATCTCAGGGTAGTAAATGTTTAGTATGAAGAAGAAATTGATCTCAATATGCGCGTTCTTGAGCAATTCATGAACTGGTATTTGGATATTGCCTGAAAATTTGAGTGCTAAACTGAGAAATTGATCATATAATTTTCATACCAGTTGAAGATGACCCCTGGGAATTATCGGTTGAATACGCCGAAGGATGATGATTTATAGGAATAGGGCGCACATATGCGGATGAATTCCAGCAGATCTGTTCAGAGGAGATTCCGGGATGACTAAAGAATCACAGCTTTCATTTTCTATTCGTGCTCTATTTGCCCTGGGCATGCTGGGACTGACCCTGGCACTGATGTACTTCGCGGCTGATTATCTGAATTCCTTCCTCCTGGCCTGGTTAATCGTGCTGGTTGCCAGCCCGTTGCTTTACGCGCTGCGAGGCAGAGGTGCCCCCAGCTGG
>DATKXE010000331.1:0-4409 GCA_035529195.1 Anaerolineales bacterium | reverse complement strand
GCATATTGAGGAGTCTCAACGCTTTTTCAAATTCTTCTTTTGTAAAATCCTTTTCTAATCTTACAGCAAACCTGGCGTCACCCTCTGTGGTTTCTGCCTCAAACCCAAACCCATAAAAATCATAATCATTTTTGATGTCGTTAATAGAGTCATCCATATTATGGATTATTCTGAAGTCTAATATTTTATTGCTCATATTCTTTTCCTCACATGGTGTCTGAGTCTGTGTAACATATCTCCAACAAAGGTATTGCTTGAACAGGCTGCGGAGATTTCCAGCCATTTGGGGTCTTTTTCTAATCGCACGAAAGCCTCTATGTTATTCTGGGTGAGTATCCTTTTCATTCTCTCTGTATTCTTCCAGCGTTTGTTGAATTTAAAATCCCCAAGGTGGATGCTTCTGTACTTGGCGTTCATTTTCTTACCATATACAAAGCAGTCCTTCTTTTTGGGGAACACCATATTTGATTCCCTGACTATGCGGAATAACATTACCTCATCATACTCCCTGTATGAACCAGGCTTCTGGTTGTCATATTCATCGTTGGTATCTTCGGCAAAAATCTTCATGTACTTTTCTCTGGACTTTCTGGTTTTATCAAACCATTCTGGTATCTTGGCTGCAAAACATCCCGCAGCAATACGCTGGTAATCCCCCACCCATCCGGCAGGGGACACATCCAATCTCCTAATACCGTTAATTGGGCCTCGGGCCCCAGCATACGGTTGACAAGTTTTCTTCATTATGTGTTTGTAATAATCAATATGTGTCATTTCCTGCCTAAATATCAGGAAGTCTATATCGGTAGGGTGCCAGTACTTGTATCCTGACAGGTTGGCTTCCGGTATGAGGTGCCTGAGAGCATTGGAGGAGTTTTTACGCATACACTTAACGTCAAATTTGTTAAGTAATATTTTGTTATTGTCGTGTTTTATAGTATCAACGATTTTGGTGACTTCTGCATCAAGCTCCTCGGTAAGAAATATCTGGGCATCATATTCTGGGTACGCTACATTGAGGGTGTAGAGAAACAGTGGGATGTAATACTGGAAGTCTGTGCCGTGGACAACCGATGTGACACAGGTTTTATTCACTGGGAATGTTCCCCGCTTCTATGTTTTGGATATCCTCCATCCATATTGACAATTGTTCTTTTGACAAACCGAATGCAAGTAGTTTTTCTTTGAAATAGTTCTGGATTGTTACCTCCACTAATACTTTTGGAGTATCACCTTCTTTTTCCACCGGCATCCGTACATATCCAAACGATATCTGATGAGCAGCATTCTTTGTTTTTGGAACAGCCACTTTAGTGTCCTTGGGTAACTCACTGCCACCTGGTTCCCATTCTGGTGGTTTAGGTTTACCGAGGGTATTGGGTTGGATTATCTTGCGTGTAGTGCCGGGAGTTTCATCCCTTACACAATCAATGCAGATCTTTGGCTCCCGCACCTCGGGGTTGGCGGGGTCTAATACTGCTTTACATTTTGAACAAAAAATCATTTTAAATACTCCTTTAGGTGTTTACAGGTTTTTAGTTCAACAGTCTTCTCCGCGTGGGACTGGCCAAAGTTTCTGTCCGGGATAAACCACCCTGGATACCAGATATCCAAAAGTGTCCCGTATTTCTTTGGGAGATTTAAAGCTGGGATTCTATCGTCCCATGTGTACCTGCTGTAATCCCCTTCAAAAGCGTGTTTGTTTGTGCCCTTGAAAACGTAGTTCGGCAGTACGCCTTTTTTGGGAAACAGGTTCTGGTAGTCATAGGTATGCCACCAGTATCCGTTAGCTTTTACCCAGAAATAAACATCGACTGAAGTTTTGTATTGTTCAGATTTAAAGACGAGCTGGAATGGAATCCCTGTCCTGTCATCAACCACTTTGTTTTTTAACACAAACCCGTATTCCCCAAATGAGGTTATTAACCGTTGGTGGTCTATTTGCCCATGGATAAGAGAAACATCAAAGTCTCCCTTGAATTTAATCCCCATAGGCTTATCCCGCAGAAAATACAGGAGGGTGCCGAAGCTTATAAACCATTCGTGACTGTTCTGGGGTAGGTACTGGTGCCCAAGTATTGAGCCCACGTAGTTTACGAATCTGAGTTCTAGTTCGTTGTCCATTAGATCCTTATGTTAAAATAATAAATGCCCCAAGTCAAGCCTAAACACCAAGATATCCTTTTCCGGGGACCACCCTGACATCTTCAGCCTTTTTCCCTGTGACAAATGTATGGTATTCGACATGCTTCAAAACTTCCTTGATATCGACAACCTTGATTAATTCAGACACAATCATCAGCAGGCATTCCCGCATTCCATAGGCCTTTACTTTATCCCCCTCGATAGTCCAGTTCAGCAGGCTGTCAACCAACTGTTTGCAGGGGCTCGCTATCTTAAATCTGCCACCGGCTATGAGTTCGTTGAGGATGGCCACCGCACCCAGGATATCATATCTGCGGGGGGGTTTTATTTTCACGGACTGGTGATCACGCATAATCTGGAAGAGTTCCCGGTTCATTTCTTTAGCCAGGGTGCGTTTGTCTTCATCGAGTATTTCCCGGTTACCCATTAGCCTGGTAAGGGTCACTGTGCGTAAATTCATGCGTTTTACTATATCCGGGACCAGTTTAGTGGCGATTGGCATTTCCTCCTTAATCTCGTCATAAATGTAGAGAATAGCGTCATGCTGGTCCCAGACGGCACATAAAATATTGACTTCGATATCTGTGGATTGAGAGATGGCCCCATAATGCAGCATCCTGTGAGCGGTCCTGACTCCCCAGTTCATCTCTATCTGCTCCACGCACCTGAGTATGGGTCGTTCATTTACGACATGCTTATGGCCGGAATCACGGGGTACGAAGCACATTACAACAGCATCGGCCATGTTGCCGGATGCAATTCCCCGCTTTTTCATATCCTTTTTGGACTCCACCTTTTTCTTACCACTTTCGGTAGTCATCTTCAGAGGGCTGCAAAGTTCTGCTTTTAGGTTGCCATTTTCAGGTAGGGATACCAATTCTTCTTCATCGTAAGTATGGATGCCGCTGACATGTTCCCAGGTTTTTTCCAGCCGTCTGGCAAATAACCACCACCATTCAGCACGGGCATTGACAAAGATATTCTTGGCCTTATCATCAAATTCCTCGTAAAAAGAGTCACTTACGGCTCCGCTGGGCCATAGTCCATAACAGATAAACGGTATCTTGCGCTCGCTGCTTTGAATAGCAGATTTGACAGCATGACCTACCCCGGGGGCATCATAATGTAAATAACTAATCTGCTCCTTTATCCCAACATCAAAAGCTTCTCCGGTAAGACTTATACCATTATCATCATCAACTTCTCTAACAGAGCAAACCGGGCCTCTCCTTGTGGCAATAGCACTCTTATCAGATCCGCCGGCGCCCACATCCATAGATTCCGCGCAAACTCCCTGAGCCTTGAGTTCTATCTTCATGGCAGCATCAACCCACTCCGGTTTGATAATCAAACCGTCAACAGAGCAGTGGTAATCAATATCTACTTCCTGAGCCAAGACAACAGGGTCTAGGATAGCCTTTTGCTTATCGTACCATTTTTGGCCCTTTCTGGGGTCATCACGCCAGTGAAAGGTAAAGACATCTACTCTACCGGAGTGACGTTTTATTCCAAAATGATTCATACCTTTTGGTGTGCTTAAATCAAATTGACAGTTTGTGTTCTGTGATAACGCCTTATCAGCATCTAAAGGAAAGTCCAAGGAAGCAGCCTCATCAATCAAGTACATTGAACGCCTATCTCCACGCCCTATATCGTTACCCCCTTCTCCAGAAATATTATTCCTATTTACCGGATTAATGAGATTATTCGTTTTATCGTGCATTTTAGGCTTAAAGCCCAAAGGCATCCACCACGCCGGCAGTGTAGTCATTATGGCTCTAATTTTCTCAAAAATACTCTTGGGATTTCCACGTTCGTCTACATTAGTCAGTTTATTAGAACCAATTCCACCAGTAAATCCCGGCTCCCATCTCCATAGTTGCAACATAATCAGACAGAATAACCAGGTAACACCCTGGTCCCGGCTTTTTTCTATTAAACCCCTCTCACTTCTGATGTAATGATCAATAACCCATTCTATGAATTCAATCTGCCTGGGAAATAGTATCCAGGGAATCCTGGCTGGTAATCCAGAATTGGCAGCGCGAGGATCATCAGTCCACCCCCAGTCACAGCAAAAATCAGCCAAATGCACTTTCATGCTGATGTAAGAAAGGACTTTCTTTTTTTTGTCGTTATCACCAACAATCTTCCGCATCCGCTCCATGCGTTGTTTAATTATCCGGCCATAATAAGCCTTCATCCCCACAAGGGCAAGCTCGGGGTTATTGTAGTGGACAACGGCGAAGTTTTGGTAGGCTACG
>DATKXE010000330.1:0-5781 GCA_035529195.1 Anaerolineales bacterium | reverse complement strand
CCGTAAAACCCGCAGCGGATAGGCATATTCGAGGGCTTCTATGGGAGTGTTTAATGTATTGGTCATGTGTGAATGCACTGCTGAAGATCCATCCTTATTTCGACCCGCACCCGTGCCACCTCCAATAGTCTCGTAGTAGGTAAACGAATTGTTATATCTTGGAACCCAACCACCAATGAGCACGTTGTTCATCGTACCCTGGCTTGCTGCTGGAATCCTATCCGGGCAAGCTTGCGCCAAAGCCCCGAGCAGGACATCCACAATCCTTTGAGAAGTCTCCACATTCCCACCAGCAACCGGAGCCGGGGAGACTGCGTTTACAACTGTTCCTGGAGGCGCAATAACCTCGATCGGGGCTAAACAGCCAGAATTATTGGGTACATCGAGGTTTAATAGACATCGAAATACATAATATACCGCCGATAAGGTGATCGCATATACCGCGTTTATGCTCCCTTTTTGCTGAGCAGCTGAGGCGCTGAAATCTACTTTCGCATGGTCATTTTGAATGGTTATGGTGACAGATATTGGTACCGGTCTATCGCTAATCCCATCATTATCAAGGTGATCAATATAAGTGTAAATTCCATCCGGTAATTCTTGGAGCATCTTACGAGTCATGATTTCTGTGTAAGACAGCAGTTCCTGCATGTAAAAGGATATCGAGTCGCTTCCATACTCGTTTGTCAAATCCAGTAATCGTCTGTTACCACGTTGGTTTGCAGCTATCTGAGCCCACAGATCCCCTGAGCGCTCTTCAGGCGTGCGTACATTTGCCATGATTAAATCCCAAAGTGCATCATTTCTGCTGCCTTGTGAAAATAATTTCACCGGCGGGATGATCAGACCTTCCTGGAATATTTCCTGGGCAATCGGCATCGAACCTGGGGTCATGCCGCCAACATCTGCGTGATGTGCCCGACTAGCGACAAAACCGATTAACCTGGGAGATGGGTGAACTGCAGCTGACCCTTCTTTGAGGCCCTGAACTTCCTGAAATACAGGGGATACAAGGGTGATATCAGGTAAATGTGTACCTCCCCGGAATGGGTCATTGAGTAAAATCATATCTCCAGGATTCAGATCGCTGATCTCGGGTTGGTCAGGATTCCCGAAATGCTCGATAGCGGCCTGTACCGAGAGGGGCATCGATCCGAGGTGAACAGGTATATGGGCTGCTTGCGCGATCATGTTACCTTGTGGATCAAATACTGCGCATGAAAAATCTCGCCTTTCTTTGATATTCGGTGAAAAACTGGTTTTACGCAGCACAACCCCCATCTCTTCCGCAACAGATGCAAACAGGTGTTTAAAAACTTCTAGTCGGATCGGATCAGTTTTCTTCATCGTTTGTTCGAAAGTTCGCCGATTCCTTACTTTCATGATCATTATTTGACAAGCTAATTACCAGGTTCTGAAATCGATCGACCAGGATGGATGCATCCCGAGGGAGGTATACCGTCGTATCCTTCCTAACGATAATCGCGGGACCTATCAAATGATCACCAAATGACAAATGTTCTCCATGGAATAAAGGTATCTCGACCTGTTGATTGTTAACGACCACCAACCGGTGCCCCAAGTATGCTGCTGATGGATCCGCGTCTCCTTTCGAAGAAGAAGGGATTTTCGGGGGGGAATTTAATCCTATGGCACGCAAGCGGATATTCACGATTTCGACTTCTGCTGCTCGACGGGCATAACCATAAATATTTTTATGTGCTAGATGAAATTCTTCCAAAAAATTATCATTATATGGGATGTTGAGCTCGTAGGATTGTCCCCTATAGCGAATATCCAAGCTGAGCTCCAGGCGAATATTTCTTAAGGTAAATCCTTCGCATCGAAGATCAGTATTCCCATGTTCAACTAATGGTTGAAAGGCTTCAAAAATTCGATCTTTAGGTACATTTCCCGGGAACATGATAGTTTGTGAATAATCTTTGACCACATCCGCGACCAGCATCCCAAAAGCGGAAAGCGTTGAGGCTAATGGCGGCACAATGACCCTTGGAATGGATAATCGCCTGGCTAATGTAGATGCATGCAGTCCTCCAGCACCTCCAAATGAAAGCATGACAAACTCTTCCGGATCATAGCCACGCTCAATTGTAACCAGTCTTAAAGCGCGTTCCATGTGAGCATTGACGACATCTATTACACCTTGTGCAGTTTGAACAGCATCTAATCCTAATTCAGCACCCAACTTTGCCAAGACATCATATGCGCGTCCCCTGTTCAGGGTGATTTCCCCTCCAAGAAAATGATCAGCTGGTAGACGACCCAGGACGACGTTGGCATCGGTTACAGTCGGCAGGTCCCCTTTGTCGTAGCACGCAGGACCAGGCTCAGCTCCAGCGCTTTCCGGTCCAACCCGCAAGGCACCTCCCAAATCAACGCTGGCAATGGAACCACCGCCAGCACCAATGGTATGAATATCCAGCATCGGGATACCTATTGGAAAACCACCCACTACTGATTCGGTGGATATTGCCGGGTGATGATCCACCAATGATACATCTGTCGATGTTCCACCCATATCGAAGGTGATCAATTTAAGATCTGTGTCTTTCAGTCCCTGGGAGTTTCCCTCTGCATGCGATGAAAGAGCTAACCTGGCTACATGACTGGCACCCACCACACCACCTGCGGGTCCTGAAACGATACAACGAACTCCAGCCCGGCGGGCTTCATCCAAACCAATAATGCCGCCATTAGATTGCATGATTCTTAAGCGCACCGGGTCAGCGACATCTGATAAGGATGACACAAGTGAGCCAAGATACCTATCTAAAATCGGTGTGACATACGCATTAAGAACGGTTGTACTGGTGCGTTCATATTCCCTATATTCTGGCAGCACATCGCTGGAGATGGAGACAAAGAGATCGTGTTTTCGAAGTTCTTTGGCGATTAATTGTTCATGGTCGGGATGGAGAAATGAAAAAAGGAGGCAGATGGCAACAGATTCAATGGACTCATTTTCGATCTTTAAGATCAATTCAGCGAGTTCTTCCTTATCGAGGTCTTTGAGAATCTCACCTTGGTAGTTAATCCTTTGATTGACCTCAAATCGCCTGGATTTTGGAATAATTGGTTTTGGGGTGTGAGCGCTTAAATCATATAAGTTCGGACGAGCTTGACGGCCAATTTCGAGCACATCCCGAAAGCCGGAGGTGGTCACCAGTGCTGTCCGTGCACCTTTTCTTTCCAGGAGAGCGTTAGTTGCGACCGTTGAACCATGGGTTATCGTGTAGCTCGAGGGCTTGCCTGAACCACCCCTGATTAAGTTGCTCAGAATGGTTTCCAAACCTTCAAGAACTGCCTGAGCAGGATCCGATGGAGTGGATAGAACCTTGGAAGTAATCAAGTTTCCATTTTCTTGATCATGGAAAACAAAATCTGTAAATGTTCCGCCGATATCGATGCCAATTAACAGGGAAGAGGAGATATTTTCTATCAAAAGGTCACATAACCTTTGATTGTCTACTGATCACGAGAGAGAGTAGTATCTCTAGAAGATTTAAAGATTATATAACCCTTGGTT
Source organism: Anaerolineales bacterium (assembly GCA_035529195.1). Lineage (GTDB taxonomy): Bacteria > Chloroflexota > Anaerolineae > Anaerolineales > UBA4823 > PFL25. The sequence continues at coordinate 2,234 of DATKXE010000330.1, read as the reverse complement.
CATATTCGCCACGCTGAAATACTGGATTGTGAAAACCTGGCAAGGCACTAATTCTATAATAATGATAATTGTGTGCTTGGTTTTCTACCATTAATCAAAATATATGGCGCGGCACGAGCAGGATTAATCCCAATTTTTCGGAGATCTTCAACACTTTTCAATTGGAGTTTTTTTCTCGCAGCAAGCAGAGACTCAACCCCTCGGGGTCCAATTCCAGGCACATGCAGCAGCTCATTTTTGCTAGCTTGATTGATCTCAATTGGATTATCGACCAAATTAATTTTCGCCCAACCGAGTTTTGGATCGATCCCCATAGGTAGATTGCCCTGTGCATTAAAAGGTAGTTCTTCCATGGCAAATCCGTAATCGCGAATCAGGAATGAAGCCTGGTAAAGACGATTTTCTCGTTGCAGTTGAGTTGCGGGCTGGTTCTCGAGAGGTGTGTCTTCTACAGGCATGAAAGGCGAGTAATAGGCGCGTTTTAACATCATCTTATTATAGAGGTACTCAGTGGTGGCAAGCAACTCGCTGTCAGATTCGCCCGCTCCTCCGACCACAAATTGAGTAGCGACCGAGGGCCAATGCATCTTCCACCGATTTGGTGTAAATTCTGATTGTTTAATTTTGGTGACCCATTCTAATGGCTGAATCAATTCCTCATTGAATTTCTTATGCGGTGCCAGAATTTTCAATCTGTTTGGATTGGGCGCCTCCAGGTTTAACGAGACTCTGTCAGCAAGCTGCATCGCGCGCTCTACTTGAGCAAATTCAGCTCCCGGCATGATTTTGAGGTGTAAATAGCCTCGAAAACCGAGTTTTTCCCGGAGTATCTGGGCGGTATCCAGCAATCGGTCTTGGGTACGAATTCCACCACCGATTAATCCAGAACTAAGAAATAAGCCTTCAACAATCCCGGCGCAGTGAAATGCCATAAAAATATGCGCCATTTCTTCAGGTTTGAGAGTTGCTCTCCGAAATTTTCTTCCAGCTCGAAAGGGGCAATAATGACAATCTCTCTCACAAGATGAGGTCAATAATGTTTTTAATAGCGGGATAGTTTTTCCATTCGGCAGTACTGCATTATGGACAAAGGCGGAATAATTCTTGGCAGGATCAATCTTTGGGCAGTGATGGTCTTCAGCTGGCTCAAAATCCATTTGCGAGGATAGAATTTTCAATCGGTCAATTGGTTCCATCAGAAACACTCATTTGATTGATGAAAGAATAACTAGAACAATTGTACTATATTATTGTGTCGAAATCAAATTGATTGTGATTTAATTACCCGGTAAATTAAATCCAGAATCATTGGGAAAACACTCAACGATTATTGAAATAATTTGAGTAGCTATCTGGTGAATGGGGAGCAGGAGGGCTATTTTTTCAAGATGTGGGTCACCACGGTAGCGCCACTGCCGCCGATATTTTGAGCCATGCCAATCCGCGCGGGCTCAATTTGGTTTGCACCAGCTTCACCACGCAGCTGCTTGGTGAGTTCAACAATTTGGTAGATACCTGTGGCACCAACCGGATGGCCGCGAGCCTTGAGGCCTCCGAAAGTGGAGATAGGAATCCTACCATCGAGAGTTATCTCTTGGTCCAATCCCAAACGGGGACCCTGGCCGCGATCTGCAAACCCACATGCTTCTAGAGAGAGAGCGGACATAATAGAAAAGGCATCATGCAACTCGAAAAGATCGATGTCTTGCGGACCAACACCTGCCTGTGAAAAAGCTTTGCTCACAGATATCTCAGCTGCTTTCAGCTTCAGCGGATCACGTCGGTCATGAATTGCGATTCTGTCTGTCCCAGCAGCAGACGCGATAACATTCACTTGGGGGGTACTGCTCCTGGATGAAGCTTCTTCCGCAGGTACCAGGATAACTGCGGCAGCTCCATCACCAATAGGGGAGGCATCCAATATATTTATGGGTTCAGCTACCATACGTGCATGAGAGTATTCTTCTTCTGAAATCATTGTTGGCAAGCGTGCAAATGGATTTGGGACTGCATTCTGGTGCGCTGTGACAGAAAATGGAGCGAAATCGGAGTGGCTCCAGCCGAATTCATGCATATAACGACGCATGATCAACGCATTTAATGCCACAAAAGACAGGCCATGAGCGGTCTCATAATCAGCATCCGCTGCTGTAGCCAGCGCCGATGTAGTCTCTACCATTTTGGCGTCACTCATTTTCTCCACACCAACCACCAGTACAGTATCCATTTCTCCT
>DATKXE010000329.1:0-3994 GCA_035529195.1 Anaerolineales bacterium | reverse complement strand
GCCAGGTAACGATCACTGGAGGTGTAAGGTCCCCGCACCATGAGGTGTGACGGGGTTGTGTCCTCTGGTTCAAATGTCAATGCTGCCAAGATTAACATCCACTCTCTTAGAGAAAGTTTGCTTCTGGAAACAATAGGTTTGATGGCCGGATCGAAACTTTCTTCAAACTTTATCCAGGTTTCACGCATTAGCTTCCATAAAGTATGGTCATTCATAATTTAGCTCCAGCACACATTCAAGCACTGACTCAAGGATATTATCCGCAGAGTTTCTGAATCTTGAAATTTTGATAGGCATAATTCGCAAATTAACACCTTGAAATATAACAGAAAACCTGAAAATGGTGGCTAAAACCAATATACAACAATGATAAATCTTTAAGGTATGCTGAGTCCTAGTGACAAAATGGTATAATTTCGCCGCAATCTGGAAATTAATCTCTCACTGACATATATGGGGGTGGTTGGGTCCCGGTGGGCTCCCCGGTCTTCAAAACCGGTGGCGGGTCGCGATGCGAGCCGCGGTGGGTTCGACTCCCATCCACTCCCGCCTTCTCTTATACCAATCACTTTTCAATGGTATTTGATCATTAAATTGGCTGCGGAATTATGACCATTACTTATACACAATCAATTGACTCAACCTCCCAAGCCGATCCCTATCTTCAACTGGTAAAGCAGGTTTTCCGAATTGAGGAGGTTACTTGGGGGAATGAAAAACAAAATTTTTTAGTCCGCTACCGTGGAAAGCTGCTGCTCGATTCCCAGGAAGCATATCTGCAGCTTTCTCAAAGTTTGCAGAATCTCGATGTAACCCCTCTCTTTAGGCTAGAGGATGATGGTGAAATCATTGTCTTGTTGAAAGGGATTGTTAAACCAAAACCATCTAATCCTTGGATCAATCTTATTCTATTTATCCTCACGGGAATAAGTGTTATTTTTGCTGGGACACTTTTTGAGTATCGCGGGCCGCTGACAACTGACTTGAACGAATTGCTGCCACATTTACTGCCAACGTTATACCGGGGCATAGCATTTGCTGCCAGCTTACTTGCCATCTTACTCGCTCACGAATTCGGTCATTACCTGGCTGCCCGTTACCATCGCTCTGCAGTAACTCTTCCTTACTTTATCCCATTCCCATTCAGCCCTTTCGGAACGATGGGAGCATTCATTCAGTTAAAAGAACCTCCGAAGAATAAAAGGATCTTATTAGATATTGGCATCGCTGGACCATTAGCAGGATTAGTAATCGCTATCCCCCTTCTTTTCCTGGGTTTATACTTATCGCAAACCGACAAATTGCCATTATTCTTGGCTCAAGGACAGGCCATCAGTTTGGAAGGTAATTCTCTTCTTTATTTGATGATGAAATTCATCATTTTTGGAAACTGGTTGCCTGCTCCAGCAAGTCTTAGTGGAATTAATCCACTGATCTACTGGTTGCGATATTTCTTTACCGGACAACCAATTCCATATGGGGCGATCGATGTCGTGCTTCACCCGGTTGCTTGGGCAGGATGGGCTGGGTTACTCGTCACCGCACTTAATCTCATTCCTGCCGGACAGCTCGATGGTGGTCACATCCTCTACGCTCTGTTCGGAAAAAAATCTCGCATAATTTTACCTTTCGTGTTGGTAGCATTAATTATCATGGGAACTGTCTGGTCGGGGTGGTGGTTGTGGGCCTTCTTAATCTTTTTATTGGGTCGTTCACACGCCGAACCTCTCGATCAGATAACCCAACTTGACCCCCGTCGTAAAGCTTTGGCGGTTTTCGGATTGGTAGTTTTCGTTCTGGTATTCACACCCATTCCATTGAGTGTTTTTTCCTGAATTGGATCAATATCAAATTTATAGATTTCAGCCAGTTTCCCACTTTTCTGGACACAATTAAGGACGCACTTCAACAAATGCCTTAATATCACTAATGGAAGAGTGGAGGCTGAACACCTCGATATCGAATCGCCTGCTTGATCCCGGTTCGAAATGACCCATTTGCTCATCCTTCCGAACACCAACCACATTTCCATCACTATCGTAGGCGACCACCAGCATCCATACCAGATTTCCAGGTTGACTTTTTGCTGGTAGTCCAACAGTACCAAGCACATCCGCTTGCAAGCCTCCCTCACTCTTTACAACTTCGTCTACTTCCAACCAGGCGTTTAAATATCGAGCATCATTCCTGGGAATTGGGTGACCAGTTAGTATATTTATTGTCGCAATAATCTCAGAAGAATGACTTCCTGGAAAAAACACAACCAGGGGGAATTCTTCACCGGGAGGCAGCAAGTTTATTGCTCCGATTGCAGTTCCCTCGGCAATGAATCCACCAGAATTATTATGAAGGAGGACCTGTGCAGAGATATTTTCCAAAGGTCGTGTGCGATCGTTTGCGATGGATATAAAGCACCAAATACCATCCGGTGCTGGATAACAATTGGTTCCAGAAATCTTGATCGGAATGGGTGTCGCTGTGACCGGGCTGGAAGGAATATTATCTCCTAATGGAATAACCAATTCAGTTCCAACCACGAGCAATCTCGCATTAACCTCTGGATTTGCAGCCTGCAATTCTTCCAAACTTATTCCATGTCGTATGCTAATTGCCAGCATTGTGTCACCTTCAACAATTATATAAATTACAGGTGTCGATGTTGGAGGAGGCAATTTAGTCGGAACAATCAGACTGGGTATTTTTATTTCAGAGGTTTCACTTGGAGTAGGACTTGAATACGGGATTAATTCCGCAAATTTCGTAACGGTCATCGAGGGAGCAGGTTGATCAACAACACAGCTTGCTAGACCACACACAACAGTCACCAATAATCCCTTCAGTACAAATATTAAGCTGTTCTCGAACAACATAGCCGGGATTATAACCCAGTCACCCGACCTTACAGATATATGAGGCAAGGCTCTCTCATCTTGTATGCAGACTTCTACTATGCTATATTCGGCTGTGAGGTTCGTAATGGCTGACGATAAAATGCTCCAAGAAGCGATAGAAGCGGTAGCTAATGGTCACCGGGAACGCGCTCGGGATTTATTAACTCGCCTTCTTAGAGCCAATCAATCCAATCCAAAATATTGGCTCTGGATGAGCTCGGTTGTCGAATCAGCAAAAGAGCGAATTTATTGTCTGCAGAAGGTAATTCACCTGCAGCCTGAAAACCGTGCTGCTCATCTTGGACTCTTGCTGGTGGGCGTTTCTTCTCCTGAGAAAGGATTTCAACCAGCCCCCGTTCAACCTCGTAATTGGCGAGAGACCTACAAAACAGCGGCTCTCGAAAGCAAACCCAGAAGAATTATTCGAATTGCGATGTACATGGGGGCAAGTATATTAGTTTTAGGTTTTATCTTCCTGGCATTCATTGGACCTCGTATCAACAGCTCTGCATATTTTGGTCGAGTAGAGTTAACCGTTACACCGATTTTTGAGACAATCGCCGCAACAGCGACACTTCTTCCAACGAACACTCCAAGGGTAGTTACACCCACACCAACTTTCATTGGGCCAACTCCTCTATGGATGTTTCTTGAATCTACCTACACCCCAACTCCTCTATACGTGAACACCCCTCATCCAGTAACAGAAGCTTATCGAGCAGGAATGAGATCATTTAACAATGGGAATTACCCAGAAATGCTCTTTTTCATGAAGCAGGCCGCGCAAGCAGAACCAGATTCTGCAGACATTCATTATTACCTGGGTGAAACATACCTATTATTGGGTGAACCAGAGAATGCACTTTATGCCTACGAAAAAGCCATCGAGGTTAATCAAAATTTCGCTCCTGCCTACTTGGGTCGTGCAAGAGCGTTGTCTGTTTTAGATCCAGAATTCGATATTGAAGCTGATTTGACTCAAGCACTGAATATAGATCCCAACCTGGCTAATGCGCACTTAGACCTGATTGCATTCCATTTGTCTTTGGGTAATTATGAACAATCTTTGGAATTGATCGAATCTGCAGAGAAAATCATCCCTG
>DATKXE010000328.1:0-7601 GCA_035529195.1 Anaerolineales bacterium | reverse complement strand
TTTGGGAAAGATGGTGGAATTGACCACCCGAGAAGAGCTTTTCCGCAATCCACTCCATCCATACACCCAGGCCCTGATGTCAGCCATCCCGGTCCCGAATCCAGATTTGAAACGCGCACGGATTCTCCTGCCAGGAGACGTACCGAGTCCTTTAAATCCTCCTGAAGGCTGCCGCTTCCACCCACGCTGTCCGGTTGCAATGGAACACTGCGGAATCGAAGAACCCCCGTTTATTGAAGTTAGCGAGGATCACTCCGTCGCTTGTTGGAGGGTGGAGTAATCAAAATTCTCCCCATTAATTTCTGCGGCTATCCCCTTACCTGCCGCTTCTCATGTTGCCTGCCAGTAACGGCTTATGTTACAATACAGCCCGCCAGATTTTTTAGGCATTACTTTGGGGCGTGGTGCAACGGTAGCACAGCGGACTTTGAATCCGTATATCCTGGTTCGAATCCGGGCGCCCCAGCCTGAATAAAAATTGTCACGGAAAGATATTGTGGTAGACGAAATTCCAAATAAATACCCTAATCGAAGGTCAACTTGGTGAGCCATGAGTGACAAAGCTCGCCTTTTTTCTTGTCTCCATTTAAATTTGTGGTATGGTCAAAAATAAATCGAATACCTGTGCAGCTGTGATTTTTACCGGTGGGCTGGAAGGAGATTTCCCTTCCCGAACGCCCCTGGTAATGCAGCCTTTATCAGGACAACCCGTGATCATTTATGCTGTTAAACTAGCCCAGGAAGCAACAGGTTTTCCTGCAACACTGATTTTGGACCAGGTATATGAGCCTCTCCAGGGTGCTGTTGATCCTGGAGTAAATATTGTGCTTCAACCTGAGCAGCACAGCATTGTACAAGCACTTCTGCAGGCTGAGCCCATGCTGCGGGGTTTAGCGGATCATCTGTTGATCATTCGGGCAGATACGCCCTTGCTGACAGTCAATACCATTAAACAGCTGATCGCCGCCCACCTGGGGACAAGCGATTCTATTCGATCCCAACCTGTGATGACCATTGCTTCTTTCCAGACATCTGGTCCGCAGCACCATGACCGGATTATGCGCGGAGAGGACAGTGAGATAACCGGCGTCATGGTTCAGGAACAGGCAACCGCTGATCCACTGGTAGGAGCTGAATTTGACGCAGGCATATACTGTTTTTCAGCAGATTGGCTCTGGGAGACCCTGCCCCAAATTCCGGACTCACCTGCGGGAATTTACCAGCTCTCCGACTTAGTCCAGTTTGCCTGTACTGCTGATCTCCCGGTCCAAAGCCTGACTTTAATCGATCCTGATGAGGCGCTCAGGATCGATTCCCTTATTCATCTGTCTCAAGCAGAAGCCAGTTTGCGTCTGCGGATCAACCAGGGCTTTATGCGCAGCGGAGTGACTATCATCGATCCAAACACGACTTATATTGATACCCTGGTTGTGATCGGGCAGGATACCGTTATTCACCCCAATACCTACCTGCGCGGAAGGACTCGCATTGGAGAAGCCTGCCAGATTGGGCCAAACAGCATGATCACGGATACCGAGATCGGTGATCGCTGTGAAATCACCTTTTCGGTCACAGAAAGTGCGATATTAGAAGATGATGTGGACATTGGACCTTTTGCCCGCCTGAGGAAAGGTGCTCACCTGGCACAAGGTGTGCATATGGGTAATTATGGTGAGGTAAAAAATTCATACCTGGGACCAGGCACAAAGATGGGTCATTTCTCTTATATCGGAGATGCGAATATTGGACCAGAAGTAAATATTGGGGCCGGAGTGATCACCGCCAATTATGATGGTCGCAGCAAATACCCCACCGAGATTGGAGCCGGAGCATTTATCGGCAGCGATACCATGTTGATCGCCCCTCTCAAAATTGGCGCGGGCGCCCGTACTGGCGCAGGCTCTGTGGTAACAAAAGATGTACCTCCTCATTCTCTGGCGGTTGGTATACCTGCCAGGATCATACGCAAGAAAGAAGAACATGATGGACCCTGACCTAATCTCTGCCATTGGCCTGATAATTTTCCTGCTGGCAGATATAACAACCTCCGCAGCTCGTTCTGCCCTCTCGAACTCCAATGTAGCACGTTTGCTAGCTCACAAAGATGAAAAAATTTCTCAGGTCAACCGCACGACAGCTCTGCTGTCCAATCTCCCCCGCACACAAACCAACCTGAAACTATTCCAAGTCATTCTGCGCTTCCTTATCGCTGGCCTGTCTTTACTGATTTTCTTGCCTTGGAAGGCAACTTCTTTTCTGGCGGTCTACGCAGTGGGTATATTGCTGGTGTCCTCGTTAATTACTTTTTTCTTGGAATGGGTCGTTGAAACGGCGATATCACATAATCCAGAGATTTGGGCGATGCGTTTGAGCTCATATGCACGCCTTCTCTATCTCGCCATGTCTCCTATACTCGCCCTGCCTTTCATGCTTACCAAATCAAATGAATCAAACCAAGAAGGCACAGTCACTGAAATTGAGCTGATCAGCCTGGTCGAAGCCGGACAGGAGAAAGGAGTCTTGGAACAGGAAGAACAGAAGATGATCGTATCCATCTTCCGGCTGGGTGACACCCTGGTTCGCGAGATCATGGTTCCCCGGATCGACGTCCTGGCATTAGAAGTCAACACTCCCATCGATCAGGCTATGAACGCCTTTAAGCGAACCGGTCACTCCCGGGTGCCAGTTTTCAAAGATTCTATAGACAATATCCTGGGATTGTTGTACGCCAAAGACCTGTTGGGTATCTGGCTGGAAGGAATGCACGAAGTTTCCCTCAGCGACCACCTGCGCCAGGCATACTTTGTTCCGGAAGCAAAAAAAGTGGATAAATTACTCGCTGAACTGCAAGCGAAAAGAATTCACATGGCAGTTGTTGTGGATGAATATGGCGGGGTCGCAGGTTTAGTAACCTTGGAAGATATCGTGGAGGAGATTGTTGGTGAAATTCGCGATGAGTATGATCAAGCAGAGGAGCTGTTATACCAGGCCATCACTGAAGATGAATACCTTTTCCAGGGACGCATTGACATCGACGATTTCAATGACATCATGGGCACTGAGCTTCCCAACAGCGAAGCTGATACTTTAAGCGGATTGATTTACAGTCGTATTGGGCGAGTACCAACAGCTGGAGATAAAGTGCAAATCAAAGATCTGCAGTTAACTGTGGAGCAGGTAAGCGGACAGAGGATCCGCAAAGTGCGCGCACTGCGATTGGTCTCGTTGTCCGGAAATGGAGATAAAGAACACCATGCTGACGGATGATCTGCAAGAAAAAATGATTGAAACTGCTCTTAGAGCTCGACAGCGAGCATATGCTCCCTATTCGGGGTATGCTGTCGGAGCTGCTTTGCTTACCAATACTGGTGAAATCTATACTGGTGTAAATGTTGAAAATGCGGCTTATCCGACCGGCACCTGCGCAGAAAGGGTGGCGGTGTTTAAAGCAGTTTCAGAGGGGGAAAAAGATTTTGAGGCGTTGGTGGTAGCCTCCAGCAATGGGGGCACACCCTGCGGGGCTTGCCGGCAAGTGCTCTCAGAATTTGGATTAGAAACAAGGATTCTGATCGTGGATAGTGAGGGGGTGGTTGTCCAGGAGACCACGGTTGGCGAACTGCTGCCGGGTGCTTTTACTTCGCAAGATTTACCCAAACAAGAGAAATAAATTCAATCTTCCCAATTAGGGGCAGGAGTAGCAGTCAAGAGCAAGATCTGCAGTATCCAGCCCTCATCCCCCTCGAAAGTTCGTACGCGTATCCAGATTCCCCCACCTTCCTGCACCGGATCATCCGGCATAATCTGAACCGGGGTACCATTCAGCAGCAAGATTATGCTGGGAGCGGAAAAGCCGGGTTCGGCCCGTAGGTGAGCCCCACCCCCTACCTCCGCATCCACCAAGGCTAGAATCGGAGTGGGTGTTGGTGTCAGCGTCCCTGTTGGACTGGCGGTGAAAGTTGGAGTCACGGTCTGGGAAGCAGTCGCTGTCGGTGGTTGAGGGGTCGGGGGAATAGGAGTTGGCGTCAGGGTAAATGTCGGGGAAGGTGTAATCGAGGGTGTCTGAGTTGGCAGGGCAATTTGCGCCCCAAAAGAAGCCCCAGCTCCACTGACACCGATGAGCACCACGATCCCGAATAGCAGGACCACTGCACCGACGGTATACCCAAACAAGGTTAATGGCCGAAAGCCAAGCATCACAAATGTCAAGGCTGCCACCAGCACTGCCCCGGAGAGATATTGGGCAAATACGACCAATCCATCCGGAAATAAGAACGCCTCCCCGCTCCCCAACCCTAATCCCGCCGCAGAGATCGGGAGGTATAAACCATATGCCAGAGCAACGCTTGGAAGTGCTGCACTTTTCTCAGATCGCACCATAGCTGCAGATGTCAAACCTGCACCCAATGCAACCAGAAGGAACATAGCCCAGGATAATTGAGTGTTGATATGCGCTTGAGTAAAATCGAGCGGATACCAGATGTGAGAAACATAACCGGCTAATATTCCTACCAGGAAAACCAACAAACTGCCGATCAACAGGCCAACAAGGCTTCTCAGAAAGAATTGTACCGAACCGACCACCATGCCCAGAGCAATCCCGATCACGGGTGCCATCATCGGGGCGAGAATGGCTGACAATACCAATATCGGTTGAGAATCTAATAGATATCCCACTGCGATCACCGCCCCAGCCAGGAGCGAGAACAGGAAGAAATCAAAGGAGGGCGATGCCCGGTGAGCTACCTTATCTAGGAAATCAATCCTGTCTTCAGTCTCCATGGGAGCCAGGAGACGGCGCGCTCTTCTGCGCCGCGCCGAAGACAGCTGCTCGGGATCGTCGGGGGTTACATTGGCATTAAATTGGGTCATTTTCGTAAACCCGCCACTACTCGCAGCGGTTTTTCTAATAAATCGAAGGCGCTCATTATATCTGGCATCACCATATCAGCAGCTAGCAGAGTTTCCACGGCTGCTCCTTCGGGAGATATTATGCAGATGCCCAAACGGGCTTCTTTTATCATGCCTGCATCATTTGCCCCCTGCCCAATCGCCACAACTTTCTCGGGACCCAGCTGGCGCACAAAAGCTGTCTTTTGTGCTGCCTCTTCACCTGGCTCAATGCGCACAGCTTCCAGGTTAAGCTGGCGGTCGATGACCGCTTGCCGGCCGAATGTATCAGCTGTCAGCAGATGAATTCTCAATCTATCCTTTAAATTAGTGAGCCCGCGAATAACACCATCCTGCAGCTGTCCATCCACCGCCAGAGTGCCGTTGACATCACAAACCAGGTATTCGAGTTCGAATTTACCGCGTCCTGGGATATTGAGTTCGATCATGGCGTTATTATACAGGAATAAATTAAGAAATTCTGAGCAATAGAAGCAGCCAGGTATAGTACAATTGCCGCCAACCAATACGGCCCGGAAATATTCCAAATTACACACCATCTCAACAATTTTCAATGTTGAAGGATCACAAGCCAAAGAAAATCGCATTACCCATCTTGCTGCTGCTCAGCAGTGCGATCCTGTTCGCGTGTACGCCGGATGTCCCGGAAACTACTGCTACCCAATCTGCAGCCACCTCCCCTGAACTGAGTGCAACTCCATCTGCTACCCCGAAAATCGAGACTCAAGTACCAACCCCCATCATCGCTCAAAGGTTGGTTGTGCTCATAGCCGCCCCCGGGGGGGATGCAGCACTTACCGAGCAGCTCTCCCTGACACTCTCCGAACTTGCAGCGGTCGAAGGGTTGGATTTCGAGCTGCGACCTTCCTTCACCCTGGATGATTCAACTGCCGAGATCAAATTGCTGGTTGCCCTGCCACCTGACCCAGGTTTGGCTGCCCTGGCGCAATCATCTCCAGCAACTCAATTCCTGGGTATTACAATCCCTGGCCTTGAACCGGGCACCAATCTGAATGTGATTCACGATCAGGAGGCTCGCCCAGATATGGTTGGTTTCCTGGCAGGCTACCTGGCTGCAGTGGCAACCCCAGAATGGCGGGTTGGCGTGATCAGTAGCAGTGATACCAGCCAAGGTGTCGAACAGCGGCAAGGTTTCATCAACGGGGCAGTGTTCTTCTGTGGTCTCTGCAGGCAAACATACCCACCTTTTAACACTTATCCGATGTACGCGGAAGCACCCGCCGGTGCCAGCCCTCCGGAATGGCTGGCTCTGGCGGATACCTTGATTGATAGTGCGGTAGGGTCGGCTTATATTGCCCCGGGTATTGGTGATGAGAGTCTGATCGAGTATCTCACGGCAGCTGGGATCAATATCATCAGCACTACCACCCCACTCCCGGGATTCGAAGAATATTGGATTGCGAGCATCACTGCCGATTTCTCTGCGGCGATCCGCAGTATCTGGCCCAATTTGATGGCTGACCAGGGTGATTTGGTCCTATCTGCACCATTGACGATTACCCACATCAATCCTGACTTATTCAGCCCCGGCCGGCAGCGATTGGTAGAGAAAATGCTTGATGAACTCTCCGATGGGTTTATTGACACTGGGGTAGCGACAGTACCAGATTCTCAATAACTGATTCCTCGATTTGAGCAACTCTTAAAATTTTTGCGCCAACTTGCCAAGTTAGGGATTCGGAGATATACTTTTAAATCATGGGCTGGCACATTGGGTTATCCATCGATCAACTCGCCAGCCAATTGTTTTCAGAAAAGGAGGATACTGTTTGGTCATTTTCTTTTTCAGGATTAAGCAAGCCCATTCAATCCCCAAGATTCCCCAATTCAATATCTCTATGGAGGAGAACTAAAATGCGTAAAAAACTGTACCCACTTTTGGCAGTCGTAATTCTAGCTGCTCTGGTCCTGACAGCTTGTGCACCTGCCGCAACAGAAGAGCCTGCAGCTACCGAGGAACCCGCCCCACAAGAACCTGCTCCAGAAGAACCATCAGTGGGGGCAGGCTCAGTCGGCGTTGTTCTGCCAACCAAGAATGAACCGCGCTGGATCCAGGATGAGGCCCGCTTCCAGGAGGCCTTTAACGCTGCCGGCTACGAAGTCGAGATCCTCTTCAGCGAGGGCGACTCCGCCAAGGAAAGATCCAACGTCGAAGACCTGATCACCAAAGGCGTCCAGGTTATTATCCTCACCCCGCATGACGGCACCGCTGCCGCTGCTGCCGCCGAGGCAGCCCGCGATGCCGGCGTCAAGGTGATCTCCTACGACCGCCTGATCCTCGACACCAAGGCAGTCGACTACTACGTGACCTTCGACAGCATTGCAGTGGGTGAAGCCCAGGGCCAATACCTGGTCGATAAAGCCTCCGGTTCCGGCAACCCGCTCTACCTGTACGCCGGTGCTGCTACCGATAACAACGCCTTCCTGTTCTTCGAGGGCGCCTGGAATGTCTTGCAGCCCAAGATCGCTGATGGAACCTTCGTCATCATAAACTCCAGCGAAGCGGAAGCGCTTCAGGATAAGGCCGAGTTGACCCGCGAGGAGATGGGCCAGATCATCGGCCAGGTCACCACCGACTGGGATTTCAACGTCGCCAAGAACCTGGCAGAGGCCAACCTGACGGCCGCAGCAGCGGAAGACAAGGGCGATGTGTTCGTCCTGGCCCCCAATGA
>DATKXE010000327.1:0-7776 GCA_035529195.1 Anaerolineales bacterium | reverse complement strand
GATCATGGCATCCAGAAGGAGGGCATCAGTACGGCGATTTGAGTTCAGCAGCAGGTAAGCCTGGTCGTCATATGAGGTGGTGAAGTTTGCCGCTCCAGCCGTCTCCACGGCGTGGTTGCTGACGTGCCTGCGGATCACATCCAATTCCTTACTGGAATCCGGGTCATAGATCAGCACCTGCCAGATCCAGGCGATTGCATCCAGAGGCAGATCTTCCACAGGGTCCTCGTGGAAAAGGTTGCGAGCTTTATCCACATCCCGGTCACCCATCAGCATACGCACATAGAGCGCATAGGCGCTGAGCGTCTGGCGGGTAGGTTTGCTGTAGTAGGGCGGGTAATAACTCTCGATGTCCTGCAGGTAGGCCAGAGAACTGAACCACATTTCTTCTGGTACTGCGTAATCCATGTCCCGCGCCTGCTGCATCGCATGGGCAGCGTGGATGGTATTGAAGGGGATCGAATCCTGGCCTCGGCGCCAGTAAGGAAAGCCACCGTCGTAGTTCTGCAAACCCGCCAGCATTTCGATGTCACGCACAACCGCGGCTTCCATTTCTTCTGGACTGGGTAATCCCTCTGCTGAGAATGCAGCCAGCACGTCCCGCAGGGCAGCCACACCCAGGATGCGGGAAGCCATCTGCTCTGAGCACTCAAAGGGGTAGGAGACCAGGTAAATCACCGCATCGGTAAGGGCCTGCAGTGCGGTTGAAGAAGTGTTGATCTCCAGGCTGCCAAACTGCGGGAAGACATCACTGGGCGCCATAACCGGCTGGACAATGCTGCCTTCATCCACGACGCCATAGGTAGCAAAAGCTTCTGTCGTCGCGGGGGTGTAAACCGGCAGTTCTATAACCGCGGCATCGGCGTAATCCCCGGAGACAGCCGCGATCTGGAAGCGAGCGGTTCCTGCCATAATCGTCTCGGCCCGGAAACGAACCTCCAGGCGATCATTGGCTCCCACAGTCACTCGCTGACCTGGGCTGCCGACGAGCTCAATATTGCCAGCCTGGACGATGACCTCCACGGTCATTGGCTCGTCGGTCTGGTTCTGGACTACAATCGGCAGTTCAAACTTATCCCCAAAATTCAGGAAGCGTGGGGCTGAGGGGCGCACCATCAGGGGCAGCCGGGCAGTCATGTTGGCTTCTGCCGAACCAAATTTGTTTCCGTCATCCACTGCTACCACCATTACCCGGTAGCGGGTCAGGTTGTCTGGTAATTTCACCTCCACCCGGGCCTTGCCGTCCGAATCTGTCCTCACCTCCGGCGCAAAGGTTGCCAGGGGGTTGAAATCTGAACGGATCTGGATCGCCGGCTGTGCTGCTGACCCAGCCATATCCTCTGCCGGAGCAGCTGCGGGAGCCTCTTCCATCGCCAGCCCCTCCCCCAAAGATTGAGTAGCCATGGATTTGTCCGCCAGCGATCGTTCAGCTTCTTCTGTCACTTCTAAAGCCAGCGGGTCGACCAGGATGATGCTTGCGCGCCCGTAACTGCTGCTTAAATCTGCTGATCGATCCTGGTAGAAGACCGCCACCGGATCGGCCAGCTGGTAATTGCTTAATGCCAGGATGGCTTCATCGACTACCACAACCGCCAGTTCAGCACCCGCCACTGGTCGCCCTTCAGCATCTGTGAGCTCTAAATCGATCAGCGTCTCACCACCTGGCTCAAGTTCAGTCTCTCGCGGTACGGCTTTGAGGGTCAGCGTTCTTTGAGTCGGCGGGATGCTCAGCTGCAGCTGCCCGGAGGCATATGCAGGACGCGGCGGGATGTCTGCCACGATCTCTCCCTGATCATCCATGCGGGGTGCTGAACCAACCAGATCCACCTGCAAAACCAGGTTGGGGAGATATTCACTCTTGATGGGTACTTCCAGGGTGATCGATTCTTCTTCCATATCGAAGCGTTCTGTGTAAAGGATCCCGCTGCGGCTGACCGTCAGCAAACCCTCCGCCGGGCTGAAAGGTGCCTGGACCAAGATCTGGGCGGTATCCCCTGGCTGGTAGCTCTCTTTATCCGGTATCAGCGTCACCGTCTCCTGTTCCACCTTGCGAGATGGCGGGCTTTCGCCTCCGCTCACCCAGCGGGTGAATTGGCTCAGGTTGCGCCGTCCCAGCTGATCCGTAACTTCCGCGCTGATCTGGTAGCGCCCACCCACGGGTGTCTCAAAAGTGCAGGTCACGGGTTCTAATTGCGACCCCAGGGTGCATTCCTGGAGGTCAACTTCTTCTTCACGCCAGTCACCCTTGCTGTGCTTCCATTCCAGGCGCGCGGCGGTAACTTTGACCGGGCGATCGATCACGGGATTGCCATCCAGATCGGTAACAATAAATTCGATCTCCAGCGGATCGCCGCGGTCCACGAAAATGCGTTCACTGCGTAAACCAACGTACAGCTCAGCCGGGTGCACCAGCAAACTGGTGGTGCCCGCCCAGGCCTGGCGGTTGACATCAAATACGGTCGCCTCCGCGATAACACTGAAGGGGCGTGCCTCTTCCGATTCGTCAAAATCCAGTCGCAAGAAATGGGTGCCCGCGGCATCGGTCACCCCCTCATAGGTTTCTACCTCGCCGAAACCCATATCCATGGGGCCAAAGCCTTCATAAGCTATCATGGGCTCGTAATACCACCACCAGGGCTGCCAGATACCAAAATTGAAATCAGGCCAATTCGGTGGTGAGTAATTGCTTGGTGATGAGCTCACCTGCCAGGAAACCTCTGCGTTGGGCAGTGGTCCCCCAGCATAATATTTCGCCTCCACTGCGACAATCGCGTGCTCACCGGCAAAATACGGACCTTCAGTTTCATTACGCGCCGTGACCTCGAATTCCGGTCGGCGGAACTCCAAAATCTGGAATTGATGGTAATGCTGGTAGCCGTCCATTCCGCCCAGATTTCCCACAGCATCGATGTTGAGCTGCGCGTATCCCAGGTTGGCATTCTCAGGCAGGGTGAACTTGAAATCAAAGCCTCCCAGGGCATTTACCGTGCTCCTGCCTGACCCCATCTCATTGCCCTGGGGTCCGGTGATCTGGTAATTAACTTCACTCACACCGCTACCCACCAAGCCCACATCACCATCCTGGGCACCCCCTACTCGGCGCAGCCAACCCTTGACATGCACTTCTTCACCGGGTTTGTAGATCTGGCGATCATCAAACACATACCAGCGTAATTGATCGTTCGGCGGGCGCGGCAGCCAGACATCATCTCCCCAGAAATAAGTAGAGCGGGGCAGGAGCACCTGATCTTCTCCCTGACTGGCAACCAGGTACTGCACTCCAGAATTAGGGATTGGAAAACGCGCAATGCCATCCGCCCCGGTGGTCTCTTTCATCCCAGCTAGATCACCTTGGATGGTCACTTCCGGTAGTGGAGCACCATCTTTAAGGTCGGTCGTCCAAACCACCATCTCACTGTGATCGGCGAAAGCATCCAGACCTATCTGGGTGACCTGAACCCAGGTGTGCACGGTTTCCCAATAGCGGTCCTCCTGGAATAATCCCTTGGGTGGTTTCGCAATCACGATGTACTGGCCGTAATCACCCTCCATCACATCCTTTAATTCTATATCCACCGCGGTCAGCGTATCCGCGGCCACCTCCAACCTCAGCGTCTCATCCTTAACCAGGCGCCCGGGTGGTTTCAGTGTTATATCCGTTCTTTGGTACTCGCGTAAATACTCTTTGAAAGCCGGCCAATCCGAGGGTTCCACTGCATATATTTTGACATCCAGGCGGGTGTAATTGATCGTATAAAGCGTTAGAACAGGCTCCTCAGCTGCCGGATCCAGGGTTACCAATATTCCTTCAGGACCAATCAGGATTGGCTCCGCAGACCCAACCCGGAAAGTTAAGGTTTGATCACTGCCGAGCTGCTGGCCAAAAACATCCTGGATGTCTCCACTGACCGTAATTCGGTAGGTCGTCTGCCCTGCGGAGGCTCCCCGAATGTTGATCGTATCTCCAAAAATATTGACCGTAGCCCCGAGCAGTTCAGGGCTGATCGTCAGCAAAGAATCATCGTATTGATCGACATCAATCGGGTTGTTAAATCGAATGTAGAAGGGGGATAACGGCCGGCACTCATCATCCGACCAGGAACAACCGTGTTGATCAATCCGCATTGGAGCATAAGTATGGAAGCTGAAATAATGGGGCTCAGTAGTGAGCAAGGGTCCTTCCGCGGATGGCGTACCAGGTCCGACCTGCACCGATATCGGTGCATCTGGGGGCAGTGGTTCTTGAGCGCGAAAGGTGAGCCAGCGTCCTTCTTCGGCTCCCTGGATCAAACGCTGGACTTGTTCACCCTTTTTTGCCTGTTCCTCAGAGACCAGCTTTAATGCTACCTCCCTGTTTCCAGCCATCACAGTGATCGTTTCCAGGACAGATTCAGGATCGATGCGCTGGTCAAAGGCGATGAAGATCAATGGATCCAGCGGCTGGGGGATATCAATTGGGAACTGCGAGATGACCTGCGGGGGAGGCGTGCTGAAAGACCAGCTGACTGTTTTGTCCAAAACACCGCCCACAGCCGATTCAGTACCCGCCGGAATGGTAGCCTGGTATTCGGTAGCCATGGGCAGGCGATCGATTTCTGTCGAGTCGAATTGGAATGTCAGCGTTTTGGTCCCTAACCAGCGCCAGGTACCCGGTAAATCTGGCTCCAGCTGCACTGGCACTTCTTCAGCTGCAAGATCATCAAGCGACCCCAATGGCACCATGGGCTGGTTGAAGGTGACGTTTACGAAGGGCGCTAAGGGGATCTCGCCTTCCGGGGCGAAGCGCACCACTTCCAGCGGTCCCGCCGGAACGGAGGTTGGTATGCCTGTGACCTCTGCTGGTGGGAATGGTTCTTCGATCGTCTCCCCCGTGCGCGGGGGTGGAAGCGAGTCCTGCGGCAGATTGAAATCCACCTGGTCGGATGAATCGACGATCAGGGATGGCAGGCGGACCAGGATTTGTTCGACTTCATCCTCAGTCAGCGGTTCGCTGGTTGCCAATGGGATCGGTTCAGCTTCCTGCGGCTGGGCTTGCCCAGCACTGAGGCTGACCTGTAAACCAGAGCTCTCATCGCTCATTGCACCACCTTCACTCTCATCAATTGAAGTGTCTACTAGAGGCGGGTTGGTTTGCCCCTGGGACGCGTTGCTTTGCAGTCCAGGTATGATTAAACCAAATACGATTGCTGCAATTGCACCGACCGCCAGGATGCCAGCCAGGATCAGCAATGGGATTTTATAACGGGATAAGATGGATTGATTCTCTTGTGCCATGGGTGCTGCCCTCCACCGATTTAACGCGTTCGATCAAAATAGACCAGAAATTTCTGTATAGACGCCAGGCAGGGCAAGAATGTTCCTTGGTTTATTGTCCTGGGGTGGCAGAATTGATTGTGTGTCTCCTAAGATAGGTTTCCGGAGGCTGCACTTGACCAACCTGATCCTTCACAATTGCTTAGTTGATCAACGTTGCAAGAAATAACCCAAACTAGCGGCGTAAACAAGATATTGCGACCATATTGTGCATTGGTTTAGAATTCTCGGGTTGGTGGCTCATTCTTGTTATTGGGTGCCTTGTAGTAAAATCTGCTTATTGGAGGATCTGGAGGCTCGCGCAGGCTCCTTACCTTTCTTTCACCTATTATTCTAGTCCAAAAATGCCCAAAATTTATTCAACCGAACCTGAGGATGGTGAGCAGTTTACCGAGCAGTACGATGCCTTCTACGCTCGATTTGCTTCCGCTTATGATTGGCTGGTCAAAGTCTTCCCGGTGTGGCGAAATTGGTTGGATACCACGCTGCCCTGGATTCAGGGACCCAGAGTGCTGGAAGCATCCTTCGGTACTGGTTACCTGCTTACCCAATATGCTGATCAGTTTGAGGCCCATGGCATCGATCTCAACCCCAACCTGGCCAGGGTCGCCAGGGACAATCTACAGCACTGCAGCCTGACCGCCCATATCCAGGTAGCCAATGTGGAATCACTTCCCTACGCCGCGGCTGCTTTTGATTCGGTGATTAGCACCATGGCCTTTACCGCCTATCCGGATGGAAAGCGTGCCCTAGCGGAGATTTCGCGGGTATTGAAACCTGGAGGTCGCATTGTCATGCTTGACATCAATTACCCTCACAACGGCAATAAAATCGGCACACTGCTGACCAGGGGTTGGAAAGCCGGCGGAGATATTATCCGCGACCTTCCAGATCTATTTGAGAGAACCGGCTATGAATTCACCGATCGAGAGGTGGGAGGTTTTGGCAGCGTTCATCTATATATAGCCACAAAACCAGAGCAGAAGGGAATTTTCTGAGCTGCGGGGAGGGAGCAAGTTTAGCAAGACCTTGGAAACCAGGGGTGTCCTTCTCCCAGCAGTGGAAATCAAGAAGATGAGTCACTACAGGTAAATCAACCCGCAGTACAATCTCACCTAAGGTTTTGCCTGCAGCGGGAGGTAAATCCAGTTTAGCTGCTCAACTACATAAACTATCGTGGTTGCCGAATCCTGGCTGACCAAATTGGTCGCCGTGACTGTGACCGTGTAGGTACCCGGGCTTGCATACTGGTGGCTGACAGCCGCTCCTGTACCACTTTCACCATCGTCGAAATCCCATGCATAACTCACATTGCTGCCGCTTGAGATGGTCGCGCTCAGCTGGGTGGCTGTCCCCAGGCGTGTCGGTCCATCATTGGCAGCTGCCAGGCCGCTGATGGCTTCTTCAACCAGGACGGAGGTGACTGCTGTTTCTTGGTTTACTGAATTCGTAGCTGTCACCTCCGCAGTATACAATCCTGGTGCAGCATATTGGTGGGCGACGTTTTGTCCACTCGCACTGGTGCTGTCACCAAAGTCCCACTCATAGCTCACATTGCTGCCGCTTGAGATGGTCGCACTCAGCTGGGTGGCAGTTCCCAGGAGCGTCGGTCCATCATTGGCAGCTGCCAGGCCGCTGATGGGAGTATCTGCAGCTGTACTGCAGGTCTCTGATACCGTCCAGCCCAGGTCTTCGAACAGGCATAAGGTCACCGCACCTGGGTTATGAATGGTTTCCCCCATCGCAATACTGTATGTCATCAAGGCATGACTCGTTGAATTATAGCTTTCAGCCAGGTGAGCGTAGCTAGAACCCTGTTCCCAAGAGCCTGGTGCATAAAGCGGAACCCGGCTATTTCCATTAGCGTAAAACGCTGCGGGGCTGTCAATAAAGATATCGCCGCTGGTTAGTTGGGTCGTCAAGTTGGTTGAGTTATTTGTAAAGGAGATCAGCGCAGTCCCCTCACCATTCTCAGCATAGCGATCATATATCATAGGGGACCCTAAATAACCATAACATCCCACTCCAGCCGGACCATCACACTCATCATCCACGCTGCCATTATTGACCCACATAGAACCCAGGAAGCCCAGCCCATGACCCAGCTCGTGCAGCACTACAGAAACAAAATTGATCTCACCTGGACCTGTGCTGCTGCCGGTGCCGAAATGCCAGTCGAGGTAAGTGCTGCTGAAGGTGGCCTGGATATCTGCAATGCCTGGTTC
This sequence comes from Anaerolineales bacterium, assembly GCA_035529195.1. Classification (GTDB taxonomy): domain Bacteria; phylum Chloroflexota; class Anaerolineae; order Anaerolineales; family UBA4823; genus PFL25. Next base: position 238 of record DATKXE010000327.1, on the reverse strand, counting down.
CAGGTCAATTCCATATAACTTGTTGGCAGTGGCGATCGGGTACCAGGTATTTGCCTGCGGGGCATTGGTGAAGTTGCGTCGGATGCTGGTGGGACCCGCGCCTCCCAATATATTTTCCCCCATAGGATCAAACTTGGCATCCACCACGATGGGCACTGGAGAAGTGATCATCGTCTCCCAGATATCAGCCGCAAACCTAAATGCAGTCTGTGCTTCTGAAGTCCAACCACCACCGTTG